>JAPOKE010000046.1 GCA_029977805.1 Phenylobacterium parvum
GGAGTCCAGCACCCGAGGGCTCTCGATCGGCACGCCGCTCGCGTCTGCGAGCAGCTCGAGCAACAAGCCGTTCGCAGCCGCGCCACCATCGACCCGGAGCCGACTCGGAGTCGTGTCGCCCGCAAGAGCCGTGAACGCCTCGGCGCATCGCAGAGCCGCTGCGACCGCATCGTGTGCGACCGCGCCTTGCCCGACGAGCTCGGCAGGTGTTTCGTCGTTCATGCCGCCTCCGTCACCGGGTCCGTTCTGCTCCCGGCGCGACCGCGAAGAATCCGCAGGCGTCGCACGCCGTGCGCGAGTTGCTCGTACGCGACCGGCGCCAGCACCAGCGACAGTACCGTCGAGCTGAACAGGCCCTCGATGCCCACGCCATAGTAGGAGACCGCGGCGTCGGCATCGGTGCGGGTAGCGGTCAGCCAGGCCAGCTGGCCGCCGAGGCAGAAGCCGACCGCGCCGGCCTTTCCGTTGCAGCCGGGTTCCGCCCGGATGTGGTCCAGGGTGGCCGCGATGTCCTTGACGCCCTGGCTGGCGTCGAAGGCGTTCATCAGGGCGAAGGCTTTCTTCCACTCCGCTTCGGTCCGGTCCGTGATGTCGATCTCGGGCTCGATGCGCCAGAAGAGATCCGGATAGACGGCCAGGAAACCCTGAGCGGCGAGGCCGTCGGTGATGTCGCGCATGACGGCGTTGACGCCGAAGATTTCCTGCAGGACCACCACGGCGGGGGCCCTGGCGGCGGCGGGGCGGGCCAGGTAGGCCGACATCTCGCCGCCCTCGACCTGGATGCGGATCGTTTCTCCCATGGGGCGTCTCCTCTCTGGACGGGGCCTCAAGGTAGGCGTCGCAGGGGCGGGGCGGAAGCCGGTTTTGCGCCGCCGCCCGGGCCGCGCTATCGTGCCCCGCGCCGCCGAGGCCGGACCCGCGAGAGGATCGCCCCATGAAGATCACGGTCGAGATTGACTGCTCCCCCGTCGAGGCCCGGACATTCCTGGGCCTGCCTGACGTCAGTGACCTCAACGCCCGCCTGGTCGAGGAAATGCAGGCCCGAATGACCGCCAACATGGCCATGCTGTCCCCGGACGAGCTGATGAAGAACTGGATGGCCTTCGGGGCCGGCGCTCAGGAACAGTTCACCAAGCTGATGACCCAGGCCGCAGGGCTGGGCATGGGCGCCACCCGGACCAAATGACCGACACCATCTTCGCCCCGGCCACCGCCCCCGGGCGGGCGGCGGTCGCCGTCGTGCGGCTGTCGGGACCGCGGGCCGGGGAGGCCCTGTCGGCGCTTGCGGGTCGCCGGCCCGCGCCCCGCCGGGCCGCCCTGCGACGCCTCCGCGCCCTGGGTGGGGCCCTCCTGGACGAAGCCCTTGTCCTCTGGATGCCGGGTCCCGCCAGCTATACGGGTGAGGACTCCGCCGAGTTGCACCTTCATGGCGGTCCCGCCGTGGTCGCCGGTGTCCTCGAGGCCCTGGCCGCCCTTGGCCTTCGTCTCGCCGAGCCGGGAGAATTCCCCCGCCGCGCCTTCGAGAACGGGCGCCTCGACCTCGCCCAGGCCGAGGGGGTCGCCGACCTCATCGAGGCCGAGACCGAGGCGCAGCGCCGCCAGGCCCTCGATCAGCTGGGCGGCGCCCTCGGCCGGGCGCGGGAGGCCTGGCGGTCGGACCTTGTCGAGGCCCTCGCCCTTTTCGAGGCGGCGGTGGACTTTCCCGACGAGGACCTGCCGGCCGATGTCGCCCGCCGGGCGCGTCCGGCCCTGGAGCGACTCCTGGCCGACCTGACCCGGGCCGTCGAAGGGGTCGACCGGGCCGAGCGCGTGAGGGAGGGCTACGCCATCGCCCTGGTCGGGGCGCCCAACGCGGGCAAGAGCACGCTTCTGAACGCCCTTGCCCGCCGCGAGGCCGCAATCGTCACCGCAACGCCCGGGACCACGCGGGACGTCATCGAGGCGACCCTCCGTCTCGGGGGCTACAAGGTGATCCTCGCGGACACGGCGGGGCTCCGGGAAACCACCGACGAGGTCGAGGCGGAGGGGGTTCGCCGGGCCCGGCTCAGGGCCGGGACGGCGGACCTCCGGCTCTGGGTCGTCGACGGAGCGGGCGACGCCGGGTCTGCGGCGCCGGCCCCCGAAAGCCTTCGCCCCGGCGATCTCTGCCTGGTCGCCAAGGCGGACCTGCCGGCCGGGGACTCTGTCGCCCGGGCCCTCGCCGAAGCCGCCGCGCTTGGCCTCGAGGCCCATGTCCTCAGCGCCCGGCGCCCTGAAGATGTCGCGGCCCTTGAGGCGGCGCTCACCCGGCAGGTGGTCGCGGCCCTGGGCGCCAGCGAACCCCCCGCCGCCACCCGCCTGCGGCATGCCGCCCTCCTGTCCGAGGCCAAGTCCCGGCTGGCGTCGGCCCTGGCCATGGCCGAAGACCCTGAGCTCGCCGCGGAGGATGTCCGCCTTGCCGCCCGGGCCCTCGACCGGATCACAGGGCGCATCGGGCCAGAGGACGTCCTGGACCGGATCTTCTCGACCTTCTGCATCGGCAAGTGACCTGTTTCACGTGAAACACCCGTCGATCTGGTGTATGGCCTCGCCGCCTGTCCAACCTCGGGAAACGGCCTGGACCCATGTGGGATGTCATCGTCATTGGCGGCGGCCACGCTGGCTGTGAAGCGGCGGCGGCCTCGGCGCGCTTCGGCGCCCGGACCCTGTTGCTGACCCACAGGATCGAGACCCTCGGCGAGATGAGCTGCAACCCCGCCATCGGCGGGCTCGGAAAGGGGCACCTGGTCCGGGAGGTCGACGCCCTGGACGGGGTGATGGGCCGGATGGCCGACGCCGCGGGCATCCAGTTCCGCCTGCTCAACCGCTCCCGCGGCGCCGCGGTGCGCGGCCCCCGGGCGCAGATCGACCGCCGCCTCTATCGGGAGGCCATGCAGGCCGAGCTGGCGGCGACCCCCGGCCTGGAGATCCTGGCCGAGGCGGTGGAGGACCTCATCGTCGCGGATGGCCGCATCGCCGGCGTGGTGGGCGCTTCCGGGCGGCGTTTCCCCGCGCCCCGCGTCGTCCTGACCACCGGCACCTTCCTCAAGGGGGTCATCCACCTGGGTGACCAGAGGATCCCCGCCGGCAGGGCGGGAGAGGCCCCGGCCATCGGCCTGTCCGACCGGCTCTACGCCCTTGGGCTCGCCATGGGCCGGCTCAAGACCGGGACGCCCGCGCGGCTCGACGGCCGCACCATCGCCTGGGAACGCCTCGACAGCCAGGCGGCCGACGAGGTCCCCAGTCCCTTCTCCTTCCTGACCGACCGGATCACCAACCCACAGGTCGCCTGCGGGGTCACCGCGACGACGCCGGAGACCCACAGGATCATCGCCGAGCGCCTTTCGGAGTCCGCCGTCTATGGCGGGCGGATCCAGGGCCGTGGTCCCCGCTATTGCCCCTCCATCGAGGACAAGGTGGTGCGCTTCGCCGACAGGACCAGCCACCAGATCTTCCTGGAGCCCGAGGGCCTGGACGATCCCACGGTCTATCCCAACGGCATCTCGACCTCTGTCTCGCCGGAGACCCAGGACCTGTTCCTTCGGACCATCCCGGGCCTCGAGACGGTCCGGGTGATCCGGCACGGCTACGCCATCGAATACGACTACGTCGATCCTCGGGAGCTGGATCCGAGCCTGGAGGTCAAGCGCCTGCCTGGCCTGTTCCTCGCCGGCCAGATCAATGGCACGACGGGGTATGAGGAGGCCGCCGCCCAGGGCCTGGTGGCGGGGCTGAACGCCGCCCGCTCCGCCTCCGGGGCCGACCCGGCCGTCTTCGGCCGGGACGAGGCCTATATCGGCGTCCTGATCGATGACCTGGTCACCCGCGGGGTGACGGAGCCCTACCGGATGTTCACCAGCCGGGCGGAGTTCCGCCTGACCCTCCGGGCCGACAACGCCGACCAGAGGCTGACCGACCGGGGCCTCGGCCTCGGCTGCGTCGGGTCCCTGCGCCGGGCCGCCTGGACTCAGCGGCGGGAGGCCCTGGCCGAAGCCCGGCGGGAGGCGGCGAGCCTGGTCCTCACTCCGGCCGAGGCCGCCCGGGCGGGCCTTCCCGTCAAGGCCGACGGCCAGAGACGCAACCTCACCGAGCTCCTCGCCTATCCGACCATCGGCTTCGATGACCTCGCGCGCATCTGGCCGCAGATCGGCGCCTGGAGCCCGGCCGTCCGGGAGCAGGTGGAGATCGATGCGGCCTATTCCGGCTACCTCGACCGGCAGGCGGCCGACGCGGAGGCCTTCCGCCGGGATGAGTCCCTGCGCCTCCCAGCCGGCCTGGACTACGGCGCCGTTGGCGGCCTCTCCAACGAGATCCGCGAGAAGCTCTCGGCCATCCGCCCCCTGACCCTCGGCCAGGCCGCCCGCATTGAGGGCATGACCCCGGGCGCCCTGACCGCCCTGCTCGCCCATGCCCGACGCCACGCGGCCTGACCCTTCCCCGGGGCCCCTGACCCGATCCGGCTTCGCCGCCCTGACGGGCGCAGACGACCGCGCCCTGGAGGACCTTGAGGCCTATCGCGGCCTCCTCGAGGACTGGAACCAGAGGATGAACCTGGTCGGTCCGGCCACCCTGCCCGACTTCTGGTCGCGCCACGCCCTGGACTCCGCCCAGCTCCTCGCCCTTGAGCCCGCCGCCCTGACCTGGGCCGACCTTGGGACCGGCGCCGGCCTGCCCGGGGTGGTGCTGGCCATACTCGGCCGGAACCGCCCGGGCTTCCATGTCCACCTCGTTGAAAGCATGGCGAAACGATGCCGCTTCCTCGAGGCGGTGGTCGACCAACTCGGTCTGCCCGCCAGCGTCCACAACGCCCGCGCCGAGGCGCTTGACCTGACTGTGGATATCGTCACCTCCCGGGCTTGCGCGCCCCTGGTCCGACTGCTTGGGTACGCCCGGCCCTACTTCCGCAGGGGGGCGACGGGTTTGTTCCTGAAAGGTCAAGATGTTGTGGCTGAAATTGAAGAAGCCACAAGATCATGGGATTTTGAGGTGGAAATCCTGCCCAGCCTGAGCGATGATCGGGGTCGTATCCTTCGCATCCGGAGCTCCGGTCGTGGCCCCCGTCGCTGAAGACACCCGTCCCCTCCGCGTCCTCGTCGTCGCCAACCAGAAGGGCGGCGTCGGCAAGACGACCACCGCGATCAACCTGGGCACCGCCCTGGCCGCGGTGGGCGAGCGCGTCCTCCTCATCGACTCCGATCCCCAGGGCAACGCCTCCACGGGCCTGGGCGTTCCCCGGGCCGAGCGGCGGGTCACGCTCTACGACGTGCTGATGGGGGCGACGCCCCTCCTCGACGCCGTCACGCCGACCCGGCTGCCCGGCCTGGACCTCGCCCCCGCCGACCCGGACCTCTCGGGGGTCGAGATCGAGCTCGGCCAGGAGGCGCGCCGGTCCTTCCGGCTGCGCGACGCCCTCCAGGCCGTCCGCGAGTCCGGGCGCTACACCTACGTGCTGATCGACTGCCCGCCGTCCCTGAACCTGCTGACCGTCAACGCCATGGCGGCCGCAGACGCCGTGCTCGTTCCCCTGCAGTGCGAATTCTTCGCCCTTGAGGGCCTGAGCCAGCTCATGCGGACCGTGGAGCTGGTCCGCGGAAGCCTGAATCCCCGGCTCGAGATCCAGGGCGTGGTCCTGACCATGTTCGACCGACGCAACCGCCTGTCCGAGCAGGTGGCCGGTGATGTCCGCAGCCATTTCGGCGAAACGGTCTACCAGACGGTGATCCCGCGGAACGTGCGCGTCTCCGAGGCCCCGTCCTTCGGAAAGCCGGTGCTCGTCTATGACATCAACTGCGCCGGGAGCCAGGCCTACCTGAGGCTGGCCCGGGAGGTCGTCCAGCGCGAACGCGCCCGGCGCGAGGCGGCCTGAGGAGGCGCCCATGGCGGAAAAGCGTGGACTTGGCCGCGGCCTGTCGGCCCTCCTCGGCGAGACGGCGCCCCCGCCTCCGCCGCCTCCGGGCAGCGTCACCGAGATCGCCATCGACCGGATCCACCGCTTCGAGGGCCAGCCCCGCGCGCGCTTCGCCCCCGACGAGCTCGAGGCCCTGACGGAATCGATCCGCGCCAGCGGCGTCCTCCAGCCGATCCTCGTCCGCGTCCATCCCAACCGGAAGGATCACTTCGAGCTGATCGCCGGCGAGCGCAGGTGGCAGGCCGCCCAGAGGGCCGGCCTTCACGCCATCCCCGCCCTCGTGCGGCAGATGAGCGACGTCCAGCAGCTCGAGGCGGCGATCGCCGAGAATGTGCAGCGGGAGTCCCTGACGCCCATCGAGGAGGCGGCCGGCTACCAGCGGCTGATCGACCAGTACGGGCGGACCCAGGCCGAGGTCGCCGAGGCCATGGGCAAGAGCCGGCCCTATGTCGCCAACGCCATCCGCCTCCTCGCCCTGCCCGCGGAGATCCAGGGCATGCTGGGTGAGTCCGAGCTCAGCGCCGGCCATGCCCGCGCGCTCCTCGGCGCGCCGGATCCCCTCTCCGCCGCCCGGCAGGTCGTCGAGCGCGGGCTTTCCGTCCGCGAGACCGAGGCCCTGGTGAAGCGCCTCCAGGCCAGGGATGGCGAGGGCGAAGCCGGCGGCGCGCCTTCGCGGGGCGGGTCCCGCAAGGATCCCGACACCCTGGCGCTCGAAGCCGACCTTTCCGCCGCCCTTGGCCTAAAGGTCGAGATCTCCGACCGGGGCGGCCAGGGAGAGGTGCGGATCCACTACGCCGCCCTCGAGCAGCTTGACGAGGTCTGCCGGCGGCTCTCGCGACGCTGACGTCCGGCATGCCCGCCCTCTACGACCGGATCGGCGCCGGCTACGCCGGGCTGCGACGCGCCGATCCCCGCATCGCCGACCGCATCCACGGCCTCCTCGGCCCGCCGGCCCGCCTGTTGAATGTCGGGGCGGGAACGGGGAACTACGAGCCCGTCGACCGTGAGGTGGTCGCCGTGGAGCCCTCCGCCGGGATGATCCGCCAGCGTCCGCCGGGCGCCGCGCCCGCCGTCCGCGCCGAGGCCTCGGCCCTCCCCTTCGCCGACGGAGCCTTCGGGGCCGCCATGGCGGTGCTGACCGTGCATCACTGGGCCGATCACGCCGCAGGCCTGCGGGAACTGCGGCGGGTGACGCGCGGGCCGGTGGTGATCCTGACCTTCGATCCCGCGGCCCGCCCCTGGCTGACCGACTATCTTCCCGGGCTCGCGGCGCTGGATGAGGCCCAGATGCCGGCCCTCGACGCCTACGCCCATGCGCTCGGCCCGGTCCGCATCCTCCCGCTGCCGACGCCGCACGACTGCATTGATGGCTTCCTCTACGCCTACTGGCGCCGGCCCGAGGCCTATCTCGACCCCCGCATCCGGTCGGGCAGCTCGTCCTTCCGCGCCCTGGGCGATGTCGGGCCGGGGCTTGCGCGGCTGGCGGCGGACCTCGACAGCGGGGAATGGCGACGCCGTCACGCCGGGCTCGAGGAAGCCGAAGCCTACGACGCCGGCTATCGGCTCGTGGTTTCGGAAGGTTCCTCCGCCTACGGAGGAAGCGCCTAGAGCCCCAGCCGGCGGGCGCGGGCCGCGACCTGCAGGGCGAGGCGCTCGGCGATGAGGTCATCAGGCGCCCGGGCCGTCTTGCAGGCCCGGTCCGCCGCCAGGACGTCGGCGGACACGGTATCGAGGGTCTCAAGGCTCCAGGCCCGGGCCTGGCGCAGGAACTCCCGCTCGTCCTTCCAGAAGACCCCCGACGCCTTGGCGGCCTCCTGAAGTCCGGCCCCGTTACGGACGAGGGTCAGGGTTCGCCGGAGCCGGGCCAGGTGCTGTCCGAGGGCGCGCACCGCGCCGGGGCCTGAAAGACCTTCCTGCGCCGCCCGCCTCAGCCCCGCCTGCGCCTCGGCCAGCCGCCCCCCGAAGGCGTCGGAGGCGGCGCCCGCGAGGGACGCCTCGGGCTCGACGCCGAGGAAGGCCTCAAGCTCCTTCGGGCCCGCAGACGCCCCGGAGCCCGGCCCGAGGAAGAGGGCCAGGCGCTCGATCTCCCGGCGCGCCACCCCGCGTTCATGGGGCAGGCGGGCGACGAAGAGGGCCAGGGCCTCGGTGGTCAGGCCGACGCCGTCCTTCGCCAGCGCCTCCCGGGTCATCCGGGCCACATCCCCGGCCTCGTCCTCGTAGCAGGGGATGACGACGCAGCCCTCCGCCTTCTCGGCGGCCCGGCGAAGCGCGGAGTCCCGGCCAAGCGCGCCGGCCTCCACCAGGAAGAAGGCCTCGGGGTTCAGTTCCCCGGCGAGCAGGCGGCCAAGCGCCTCCACGGCCAGCTTCTCGCTGGCGGCCCGTTCGCCCCCCAGCCGGAGCCGGACCAGGCGGCGGCCGCCCATCAGGGACTGGGCGGCGAGCTCGCCCTCGAGCCTCGCATCGTCCCCGGCGAGGTCCCCTTCGGTCAGGACCGCCACGTTGAAGGGATCCTCGGGGTCCTCGGTCACCCCCCGGGCCAGCTGGGCGCCGCGCTCCCGCACGACACCGATGTCGCGGCCGTAGATCACCGCCGCGCGCACCTGCGGGTCCGGCCGGGCCAGGAACCTTTCCAGATCAGGCCTGCGGCTGAGGATCACCCCGCTCAGGATCCCTGGCCGGCGAGGAAGGCCGCAAGCTCCAGGTGGATCCGGCGCGCGGCCTCCTGGGCGGCCCGCGCCTGGGCGTCCTGCTGGGCGATGACCGAGGCGTAGGGCTGGTCGGCGGAGTCGTAGGTGAGCTCCACCCGCACCTTTCCGGTCTTCAGGGGCTCGCCCGGGGTTGCGGCGCTGAGGGTGTAGGCGGCGGTCAGGACGTACTCGTAGCGCGTGGCCACGTTGTCGACCCGGACGCCGCGGGGATAGCGCAGCTCGGAGAGGGCGACGTCGAGCCGGTAGGCCGGGGCCAGGGAGGCCCGGCGGCCAAGGGCGTCGTCGAGCTGCTCGCGAAGCAGTGCGCCCGCCCGTCCCTCGGGGGTGGTGACCTCGACGGCCGCAAGGCCCGCCCCAAGGTCGGGCGTGGCGTAGAGGGGCGTGAAGCCGCAGCCCGCCAGGACGAGGCAGGCGGCGAGCGCGAGGCCGCGGGCCGCGCCCGGCAGCCGCCTCATCCCGCGACCACGATGTTGACGATGCGGTCCTTCACGACGATCACCTTGCGGATGGTCAGGCCCTCAAGTCGCCGCGCCGTCTCCGGATCGTCAAGCACCATCTTCTCGACATCGGCGGGTTCCGCGCCGGCAGGCGCCCGGATCTCCCAGCGCCGCTTGCCGTTGACCTGGACCGGAAGGGTGACCTCCGCATCGCGGGTCAGGGCCTCGTCATAGTCCGGCCAGGGCGCAAACACCGCGAGGCCCTCGCCCCCGATCCGCGCCCAGCATTCCTCGGCGAGGTGGGGCGTGAAGGGCGCGATCAGGCGGGCGAAGACCGAAAGGGCCTCGGCCCGCTCGGCCAGCAGGGCGGGCGAGGCGCCCTCCGCCTTGTGCTCGCGCAGCAGGTTCAGGAACTCGTAGAGCCGGGCGATGCCCGAATTGAACCGGAAGGTCTCGATGGCCTCGGTCACCGCCCGGGTCAGTCGATGGGTCGCCCGGCGCAGGGTCGTCGCCCCGGGGTCGCCGGGATCGGCGGCGTGCGGACCAGCGGGCTGGCTCTCGAACTCCCCCCCGACCCCGTTGACGAAGCGCCCGGCGCCCTCGACGCCGGCGTTGGACCACTGGGCGTCCCGCTCCGGCGGGGAGTCGGAGAGGACGAAGAGCCGGGCGGCGTCGACCCCGTAGACCTCGAAGATCTCGCCCGGGGAGACGGTGTTCTTCTTGGACTTGGACATCTTCTCGGCGTCGCCGATGACCACCGGCTCGCCGGTGGACAGGAGCCTGGCCCGCCGCGAGCGGCCCTCGGCCTCGATGACCACATCGCCGGGCTCGACCCATTCCCCGCCCTGCCGGCGATAGGTCTCGTGGGTGACCATGCCCTGGGTGAAGAGGCCGGCGAAGGGCTCGCGCACCGACAGGTAGCCGCTGTCCGCCAGGGCCTTGGTGACGAAGCGGGCGTAGAGCAGGTGCAGGACCGCGTGCTCGATCCCGCCGATGTACTGGTCGACGGGCAGCCAGTAGTCCGCGGCCGACTTGCGGACCGGCTCCTGCGACTCAACGTCCGCAAAGCGGGCGAAGTACCAGGAGGAATCCACGAAGGTGTCGAGGGTGTCGGTCTCCCTCTGCGCCGCCCCTCCGCAGGAAGGGCAGGCCACATGCTTCCAGGTCGGGTGGCGGTCCAGGGCGTTTCCCGCCTTGCCGAACGCGATGTCCGCCGGGTGGGCGACGGGCAGGGAGGCCTTCGGGACCGGGACCACGCCGCAGGACGGGCAGTGGACCACCGGGATCGGGCAGCCCCAGGCCCTCTGGCGCGAGACGCCCCAGTCCCGAAGCCGGAAGACGGTGGCGCCTTCGCCGGCGCCGTCGGCCTCCAGCCGCGCGATCGCGGCGGCCTTGGCGTCCTCGATGCCGAGGCCATCCAGGAAACCCGAATTGAACAGGGCTCCGGCGCCGGTCCAGGCCTCCTCGCCCACCTCGAAGGCGGACGGATCGGCCCCGGGCGGCAGCACGACCGGCCGCACCGGCAGGCCGTACTTGCGGGCGAAGTCGAGGTCGCGCTGGTCATGGGCGGGACAGCCGAAGATGGCGCCCGTGCCATAGTCCATCAGGATGAAGTTCGCGATCCAGACCGGCAGCTCGAGGTCGGGGTCGAAGGGATGGCGGACCTTCAGGCCGGTGTCGAAGCCCAGCTTCTCGGCCGTCTCGATCTCGGCCTCGGAGACGGCGCCCTGCCGGCAGGTCTCCACGAAGGCCGCCGCCGCCGGATTCGCCGCGGCGACCTCCGCCGCGAGGGGATGGTCGGCGGCGATGCCGACGAAGGCGGCGCCGAACAGGGTGTCGGGACGGGTGGTGTAGACCTCCAGCCCGTCGGCCCGCGCCGGATCGCTGAATCGGAAGCTGAAGCGGGCGCCCCGGGAGCGGCCGATCCAGTTCTCCTGCATGGTCCGGACCTTCTCGGGCCAGCGGTCCAGGGACTTCAGGTCGTCGGTCAGGTCGTCGGCATAGTCGGTGATCCGCAGGAACCACTGGCTGAGCCGGCGTTTCTCGACCACGGCGCCCGAGCGCCAGCCCCGGCCGTCGATCACCTGCTCGTTGGCCAGGACCGTCTGGTCCACCGGGTCCCAGTTGACCAGACTCTCCTTGCGATAGACCAGGCCCTTCTCGAAGAGGTCCAGGAACCAGGCCTGCTGGCGGCCATAGTATTCCACGTCGCAGGTGGCGAACTCGCGGGACCAGTCGATGGACAGGCCCAGTTCCTTCAGCTCCCCGCGCATCCGGGCGATGTTGTCGTAGGTCCAGGCCTTGGGATCGACCCCGCGCTCCATGGCGGCGTTCTCGGCGGGCAGGCCGAAGGCGTCCCAGCCCATCGGGTGCAGGACGTTGAAGCCCCGGGCGCGCTTGTAGCGGGCGATGACGTCGCCGAGGGCGTAGTTGCGCACATGGCCCATGTGGAGCCGGCCCGACGGATAGGGGAACATCTCCAGGACGTAGTACTTGGGCCGAGCGGGATCGGGCGGGCCGGCGCGGAAGGCGTCCGCCTCATCCCAGGCGCGGCGCCACTTCGGTTCGGTGTCTTTCGGGTTGTATCGGGTCATGGCGGTCTTACCGTCGGATCAGGTCACGGGGGAGGGCGCGGACCGGCCCCCGGGGCGCGGTCCGGCCTGCGGGGCCGGTGGGCGGATCCTGGAGGTTCGGGTCGCGCGGGGCGTCAGCCGGGGACGTTCGAAAGTCGCACCTGCCGCGCCCGCGTCAGGATGGCGTTCTCGATGTCGATCTCGGTCTGTGCATTGACCTGGGCGTCGGTCCAGCCTCCCGACGCGTCCCGCACCTGGCGGAACAGGGCCACATTCAGGCCGTCGGCCCGCAGGCGGCTGTCGAGGATGTAGACCGTGGCCTTGAAGCGCTCGTCCGGCTTCTCGGGGTTCACGAACCAGTCGGTGATGATCACGCCGCCGTACGGATCGGCGGAGGCCAGGGGCATGAAGGACAGGGTGTCCAGGGCCGCGCGCCAGAGGTAGCCGTTCACGGAGATGGTGGGTCGGTCGCCCTGGGCGGCCGCAGAGCCCTCGAAGACGCTGAGGGGGTTGAACCCGGCGGGCTCCTTGCCCTCGAAGGTCTTGGCCGTCCGGTTGGAGGCGCAGGCCCCAAGGGACGCCGCCGCCGCGATCGCCAGTCCCGCCATCAGGCTCTTCTTCAGGATTCCGGTTCCAGACGGCATCCGCACCGCTCCAAACTTCAGGGCCCGCGCCCGCGGCGCAAACCGGCGCCACCCCGCGCCGCGCTCTCTATATCAACGCCCGGACCGGGGCCAAACAGGAATCGCGTGGCCCTGCCGCCACAGGCCGGACCGGATTCCGGGACTCTGGCGCCCGCCAAGGTTGACCTGCCCGTCCCCCGGCCCTTAATCCTTGGGGAACGCCGCGTTTTTGGCGCAATCGGCTGCCAGACAGCCGCAATAATGATGGTGAGACTGTCCTTGGTCCTTTCGACCGCCTCTTTCCGGCGCCTTGCCGCAGCCGCCCTCGCCGGAGCCGTGATGGCCGGCGCGGGGACGATTGCGCACGCCGATCCGGCGCGCAAGGCCGCGGACTTCACCGTCAGGGTCGACCAGGCCCCCAGCCCCGCCGGCGGCACCTCCCTGACCTGGGATGCGCGCAAGGGCCGCTGGGGCATGACGGTGAATGTGGAATCCCCCCAGACCCGCGAGACCGAGTGGACCGACGTCAAGGCCGGGGCCTATTATCGCGTCTCGCCCAGCCTGAGGATCGGCGGCGCCGTGTCCATGGGCGACCAGGCGGCGCAACCCGAGGCCTGGCGCAAGATCGCGCCCCAGCAGCCGGCGCCCCGCGTCCGGCTCGAGACCGCCTTCAAGTTCTGAGGCTGCGTCGCCCAGTGGCGGCGTCTCCCAATCCCACGCCGGCGATCCCCGCCGCCCCGGTCATCCGGAGGCGCGCCGCTGTTTCGTCATTCACCCCGCCCAGGGCGTAGACGGGCGCTGCGGCCGTCCGCGCCCGCAGGGCGAAGCGAAGGGTCCCCATCGGAGGGCCCGCCGAGGGGGAGGCGGAGGGAAAGACCGCCGAAAGCACGAAGGCGTCGACGCCGGGCCGGCGGGCCGCCCGGGCCGAATGCGCCGCCGCCGTAAGGATCCAGCCCGGCCGGCGCAGCCCCGGCGCCCTCCCGGCGAGGCGCTCGGGCAGGTGCAGTCCCGCTGCGCCCGCCCGAGCGGCAAGGTCCGGCTCCGCTCCGACAAGGAAGACAAGGCCCCTGCGACGGGCAATGGCGGCGAGGGTGCGGGCCGTCTGCAGCCGCCCCGGCGCCCCGAAGGCGCGGTAGACGAGGCCCGTCCCGCGCGGCAGGCGCAGGGCGAGGGCGACCGGGTCAGGCGTCCGGTCCGGGTCGGTGAAGACCAGGAGGGGCGGCGGCGCCCTCTTCCCCCGGGGCCGTCGTCGACCTAGGAAGGCCGCAGTCCGCCTGACCGTCCAGAAACCGGAAATGTCCGCCTCTCCCGCGCTCGACGCCATCCTAGCCCGAATCGCCGCCGCCGCGCAGGCCGCCGGACGCGACCCCGCGGGGATCGCCCTGACGGCCGTGTCCAAGCAGCAGCCCTGGGAAGCGATCCTTCCTGTGCTCGCCGGGGGCCAGAAGGTGTTCGGCGAGAACCGCGTCCAGGAGGCCATCGGCCGCTGGGAAGGCCGCCGAGACGGCCTGGAGCTCAGGCTGATCGGACCCCTCCAGACCAACAAGGCGCGGGAGGCGGTCGGCTTCTTCGACGTCATCGAGACCCTCGACCGCGAAAGGCTGGCCCTGGCCCTGGTCGAGGCGGCCGGCCGGGCGGGCCGGCTGCCGCGCCTCTACGTGCAGGTGAACACCGGCGAGGAAGACCAGAAGGCCGGGATCGCGCCGCGCGACGCGGACGCCTTCCTCGACCGGGTGCGGGGCGGGCTTGGCCTGCCGGTCGAGGGCCTGATGTGCATCCCGCCGGCGGATGAACCCCCCGGGCCCCACTTCGCCCTCCTTGCCAAGATCGCCGCCCGCAACGGCCTGGCGAAGCTGTCCATGGGGATGAGCGGGGACTTCGAGACGGCCATCGCCTTCGGGGCCACCAGCGTGCGCGTCGGCTCGGCCCTGTTCGGCGACCGGGCCGCGCCCGTCGCCTAGAGGGGCGTCGCCGGCAGGATGGCCAGGGCGTCCCCCGGCCGGGCCCGGGCCAGGAGATCCAGCATGTCCGCCCGCCGCAGGGCGACGCACCCCGCCGTGGGCGCCCCGTCCGGCTGCATCAGGTGCAGGAAGATGGCCGAGCCCATGGGGCTGACCGGCGGGTCGTCATTGTGGCCGAGGATGACGATGAGGTCGTAGACGCCATCTTCGCGCCACATCTGCTCGGCGCTGGCCGGGTAGGGCAGGCGGACGGGCCGGTTGTAGGCGGAATCGCCCGGGGCGTCGCACCAGCCGTCGTCGGGCTTCAGGGCGGCGACCGGCAGCCCCGTCTTCGGCGCTGGCTCCCGGTCGGGCCGGTAGAGCACCCGTCGGAGCGGCCAGACGCCGAGGGGCGAGGCGCCGTCGCCCTCGCGCTTGTCTCCCGCCGGCAGGACGCCGGACCGCCCCAGCACGCAGGGCGCCTCCCGCCCGTCGATGTCGATGCGCCCGTCCGATGTCGCCGTGAAGATCATGCTTCCTCCGCGCGTCCCTGAATCTGCACCCTTGGCGGACGCCGCCCTCAGGGTGCATGTTCCGGTCCATGGCTCAACCCAAGACCCTGCTCCTCGTCGACGACAACGACGACCTGCGTACGGAACTGGCCGACCTGCTGGCGGCGGGGGGCGAGTTCTCCGTGGTCCAGGCCGCTGACGGCGCCTCGGGCGTGCGGGCGGCCGTGGACCACCGGCCCGATCTCATCCTCCTCGATGTCGACCTGCCCGACACCAACGGGCGCGAGGTCTGCCGCGAGCTGCGCGCCCGCCAGGTCGCCTGCCCGGTGATCATGCTGACCGCCGCCGACACCGAGGCCGAGATGGTCGGGGGCCTCGACGCGGGCGCCAACGACTATGTCACCAAGCCTTTCCGCCTGGCCGTCCTCCAGGCCCGGATCCGCGCCCAGCTGCGCAGCCACGAGCAGTCCGAGGGCGCCGTCTTCAGGCTCGGGCCCTACGAGTTCCGCCCCTCGGCCAAGGTCCTCGTGGACGGCTCCGGCCGGAAGGTCCGGCTGACCGAGAAGGAAACCAACATCCTGAAGTACCTCTACCGGGCGGGGGACAAGCCCGTACCGCGGGACGAGCTGCTGGCCGAGGTCTGGGGCTACAACGCCGGGGTCACCACCCACACCCTCGAGACGCACGTCTATCGCCTCCGCCAGAAGATCGAGAGCGATCCGGCCGGCGGGCGGCTGATCCTGACCGAGGGCGGCGGCTACCGCCTCGCCCCCTAGAGGCTGAAGTCTGCGCTGACCGGGGCGTGGTCGCTGGGCCGCTCCCAGGCGCGCACGTCGTCATGCACCCGGGCCCGGGCGCCGCCGGACAGGGCGGCGGACCGCAGGCCCGGAGAGATCCAGATGTGGTCGAGGCGCAGGCCCCGGTTTGAGGCCCTGAAGTCCGCAGCCCTGTAGCTCCACCAGGAGAACAGTTTCTGGGGATCCGGGATCGCCTCCCGGACAAGGTCCGTGAAGCCGCCGGCCTCGCGCAGCCGCGCCATGGCCTCGATCTCAACCGGGGTGTGGCTGACCACCCTGAGCATCTGCCGGTGGCTCCAGACGTCGAACTCCCCCGGGGCGATGTTGAGGTCCCCGGTGATCACCAGGGCCGCGCCAGGATCCCGCCGGCCGGCCTCCGCCGTCAGCCGGTCCAGGAAGTCGAGCTTGTGGGCGAACTTGGGGTTCTCCCCCGGGTCCGGGATGTCGCCGCCGGCGGGAATGTAGAAGTTCTGGACCTCCACCCCGGCGACCCTCGCGCCCACCGCCCGGGCATGGCCCTCGCGGCAGACCTCGAGTTCCGGCGCATCCTCGAGCGGAAGGCGGGAGAGGATGGCGACGCCGTGGGAGCCCTTCTGCCCGCGGATCCTCATGTGCGGATAGCCGGCGGCCTCGAACTCGGCGCGCGGAAACTCGCCGTCCCGGCACTTGATCTCCTGAAGGCAGAGTACGTCGGGCGCCTGTTCGGACAGGAAGCGCACCACCTGTCCGGCGCGAAGGCGGACCGAGTTGACGTTCCAGGTGGCGAGTCTCAGTCCCATGTCCGGTCTCCGGGGCGGCCGGCAAAGAAACGCCCGGAGGCGCAGGCCGTCCGGGCGTAGTTATCTCTCTCACGCGGCCGCCGGAAGGGGATGTGGCCCGGCCGCCGCAGGCCCGGCGTCGCCGGACCTCTGAGTTGCATCAATGCAACGCCCGACAGATTTGTCAAGAAACTAACACTTGCGAGTTGCCTGTGACTTCCGAGTCACATCTTGCCCCGTCCAGGTGATTTGGGCCTGGGGTCCTCCAGGACGAACAGGTTTGAAGGAAGGCCGCTGACCGGCCTGAACCCCTCCAGCCGCACGCGGGTGGCGCGACCCTGCCCGTCCGTCACGGTCCATCCCGTCAGGCCCAGGGGCGCCTCCGAGAAGGCGAGGGCGATCTGTCCGTCCGCCGGCCGACGGGCGTCCCGGGCGGTGACCTCGAACCCGCCGGGCGTCCGCCGCACGGCGGTCACCCGGGCGTCTCCGTCCAGCCGGATGCGCCGCGAGAGGAAGAGCGAGAGGGGCGTGGCCGAGAGCGGATAGCGCTCGAAGGTCTTGAGGCGCGGATCCGCCACAGAGACGGTGGCCCCATCCGCCACCACGAGCAGGGACGAGGGCGGGGCATAGGCGAATCGGGCCTTTCCCGGTCTGCGGATGAAGACCTCGCCGCGGCTGGTCCGGCCCCGGGCGTCCGTCTGGACGAAGTCGCCCCGCGCCTCGGCGAGGCCCTCCAGCCAGGCCGCGGCGCGGGCCGCCAGGGCCCGCTCGGCATCGCCTAGGGCCGGCGCGGCGGG
>JAPOKE010000047.1 GCA_029977805.1 Phenylobacterium parvum
CATTGCCCGGCCGGTCGTCGACCAGTGTCAGCTCCGAGGACAGGAGGCCTGTCCGCGCGGCGACGGCGTCGAAGAAGCCTAAGTCCGGCTTTGCCCTGCCGACATCCGCCGAATAGTGCATGGCGGTGAAATGGTCCCGCAGCCCGAGGGTCTTCCAGAGGAAGGCAGCGCGCTCGTGCTCCTGGTTGGTGGCGAGGTGGAGGTCGACCCCGGTGTTCCGGAGCGGCTCGAGCTGGGCGAGGAAGGCTACGTCCAGGTCCGCATCGTGCTGGAACCAGTAGTCCATCAAGCCACGGGCGGTCAGATGGGGCGCGACACGTTCGAGAACCGGGCCGAGGCGGGCGGGCAGGCTCGCCCCGCCGACCGCGATCTCAGCCCAGTGAACATCGAAGAACTCGGCGTAGAGGACGGCAGGCGAAAGACCCAGGTCCGCCTGAAGGTCCCTGGCCCAGCCCACGGGATGCGAGCGCACCACGACCCCGTCGACGTCGACCATCAGGATCCTCATCCCCGCCTAGCCTCCCGCCAGGACGCTGTGGCGGCGGCTCCAGGCGAGGTAGACAACGAGGCCGACAAGGTTCCAGCCGAGGAAGAGCCAGCGCGTCAGGGCCGGCAGGCTCCAGAAGAGGTAGAGGCAGCCGGCGATGGCGAGGGGGCCGACCAGCCACCAGACCGGCGTCCGGAAGGGCCGGGGGAGGTCGGGCCGGCTGAGCCGCAGGATCATCATCGACGCCGCCGTGGCGACGAAGGCGGCCAGGGTGCCGGCGTTGGCGAGCTCGGCGATCAGCTTCAGCGGCGCCGCGCCGGCGATGACCGCCGCAAGGACCGCCGTGAACAGGGTCACCCGGACCGGCGCGCCCCGCGGGCTCACCCTGGCCAGGCCACGGGGCAGGAGGCCGTCCCGGGCCATGGCGAAGAAGACCCGGCTCTGGCCGAACATGAAGGCCATGATGACGGTGGGCAGGGCGATGACCGCAGCGGCCGCGATCAGGGTGGCGGCGAGGTCATGCCCCCCGGACCGCAGGATGAAGGCCAGGGGCTCGTCGCTCTTCGAGAAGGCCTGCCAGGGCGAGGCGCCGAGGGCGGCGGCGGCCACGGCCATGTAGATGACGGCGCAGGCGACCATGGAGCCGATGATGCCGAGGGTCAGGTCCCGGCCCGGGTCCTTGGCCTCCTCGGCGGCGGTGGAGATGGCGTCGAACCCGTAGAAGGCGAAGAAGATCAGGGCGGCCGCGGCCATGACGCCCTGGGGCGCGCCATCCGGACCCGTATGGGCGGCGAATCCGAAGGGCAGGAAGGGGCTGAATCGGGCGGCGTCGAAGGCCGGAAGGGCCAGCACGATGAAGGCCAGCAGGGCGGAGAGCTTCAGGACCACCAGGGCGATGTTGGCGTTGGCGCTCTCGCGGACCCCGATGAGCAGGACGCCGGCCACCGCCAGGGTGATGAGGACCGCAGGCAGGTTGACGAGGCCGCCCGCGTCGCCCGTCAGCAGGCCTGTCGCCAGGGCCGGGGGCAGGATGATCTCCCGGGCCGCCAGGAAGCCCTGGGCGTAGCCCGACCAGCCCACCGCGACGGCGGAGCAGACCACGGTGTATTCGAGGATCAGGCTCCAGCCGATGATCCAGGCCACCAGTTCGCCCATCCCTGCGTAGGAATAGGAATAGGCGCTGCCCGCATGGGGCATCAGGGTCGCCATCTCGGCGTAGCAGAGGGCGGCGAGGGTGCAGACGATCCCCGCGATGGCGAAGGAGAGGATGACCCCCGGCCCGGCGAGACCGGCGCCGACCCCGGTCAGGGTGTAGATGCCGGTGCCGACGATGGCGCCGACCCCGAGCGCGACGAGGTGCGGCCAGCGGAGGGTGGGCGCCAGCTCATGCCCGCCCTGGGCGGCGGGCCTCTGGTCGACCTGCCGGCGTCGCGTGATGAAGCTCATGTCGTCCCTCCCCGTGCCGGCCCGACCATGGCCCGCATTGGCGCGAACCGGCAAGGGGCGTAGGAAGTCGCAGGGAAAGGCCTGGAGGGGGTTCTGACATGGCGGCGCTTCGGGGACTGGTTCTCGCCTTCCTGATGCTTTCGGCGGCGGGCCCCGCCTTCGCCGCCCCCACGGTCGCCGCCGCGCCCAGGGCCCTCGACGCCCTGATCGCCGACTATGAGTCCTGGACCCTGTCGGACGACCCCTTCGAGGCCGGCCGGCGGGGCGACCGGGACGCGCTGGCCCGGCTTCCGGACCCCACACCGGCGGCCGACGCCCGCAGGCGGGCGGCGCTCTCCGGGTTCCGGGAGCGGCTGGCCCGCATCCCGGCCTCGCGCCTCGGGCCGGAGGCGGCCCTCAACCGGGACTTCCTCGACTGGACCCTGTCGCGCCGCCTGGCGAGCCTGGACTTCGACGAGGCCCGGATGCCCTTCAGCTCCGATGGCGGTTTCGACCAGACCCTCGGCTATGTTGCGGGTGGGCTGCCCATGCGTTCGGAGGCCGACGCCCGGGCCTGGATCGCCCGCCTGAGGGCCCTGCCCGCCTACTACGACGCCCATGTCGCCAATGCCCGTCGGGGCGCGAAGGCGGGATTCACCCAGCCGCGACCCACCGTCGTGCAGGTGCTGGAGCGGGCCCGCCGGGCTGCGGACCTGTCCCCCGAGGCCGACCCGCTCCTGGCGCCGCTGGCGCGCCTGCCGGCCGACCTTCCGCAGCCCCTGCGCGAGGCCCTTCTGGCGGACGGCCGAAAGGCCCTTGAGGAGGGCGTCCAGCCCGCACGCCGCAGGTTCGTCACCTTCCTCGAGACCGAGTACCTTCCGGCGGCCCGGCCCGAACTGGGCGCCCGGAGCCTGCCGGGCGGCGAGGCCTATTACCGCTGGCTGGCGGCCGACCATACGACCACCGCCCTGACCCCGGACCAGATCCACCAGATCGGCCTCGACGAGGTCGCCCGCATCCGGCGCGAGATGGACGGGGTGATGGCCGAGACGGGCTTCAAGGGGGATTTCCCCGCCTTCCTGGCCCTGCTGCGCTCCGACCCGCGCTTCTACGCCCGGAGCCGGGAGGAGCTGCTGGAAAAGGCCTCGCGGATCGCCAAGCGGATCGACAATGAACTGCCCGCCTGGTTCGCCACCCTGCCGCGCCTGACCTATGGCGTCCGCCCCGTGCCGGCCGACATCGAGGAGACCTACACCACCGGCCGCTATTTCGGCGGCTCGGCGGCCCGGGGCGTCTCCGGCGGGTACATGGTCAACACCTCGCGCCTCGACCAGAGGCCGCTCTACGAGCTGCCCGCCCTGACCCTGCATGAGGCCGTTCCCGGTCATCACCTGCAGATCGCCCTGGCCGAGGAAGCCGCCGGCGTCCCCGACTTCCGACGCAACGCCGATGTCACCGCCTTCACCGAGGGCTGGGGCCTCTACGCCGAGAAGCTGGGCGGGGAGATGGGGATCTACCGCGACCCCTGGGAACGGTTCGGCCGCCTCTCCTACGAGATGTGGCGGGCCTGCCGGCTGGGGGCGGACACCGGCATCCACTGGAAGGGCTGGAGTCTCGGGCAGGCCCGCGCCTGCTTCACCGACAACAGCGCCCTCTCGCCCCTGAACATCGAGGTCGAACTGGCCCGATACGTCTCCTGGCCGGGCCAGGCCCTGGCCTACAAGGTCGGCGAGATGCGCATTGTCGCCCTTCGCGAGACCGCAAGGCGGGAGCTGGGCGACCGGTTCGACATCCGCAGGTTCCACGACGCGGTCCTGCTGGCGGGCCCCCTGCCCCTGGACATGCTGGAAGCCCGCATCAAGGCCTGGATAGAGGCCGAACGCCGGCGGGACTAGCCGGGCCAGAGGTCCTGGGTGGAGCCCTTCCGGTTCAGCCCGTGGACCGCCCGCTTGACCACGGCGATCAGGCGTCGACGGCGGTCGTCGGCGGCGTAGGACAGCCCGCCGCGGGCCAGTCCCTCGAGCAGGAAGCGCCCGAGGTCGCGACTGGCCTGGAACCGCGGATCCTCGCCGGCCTGGGCGACGGCCCCGAAGCGGCCGCCGAGGCGGCCGGAGTCAAAGTCGGCCAGGAGCCCGGAGATGGCGGCGGCGACTTCCGGATCCGTCCGGGCCGCGGACCTGAGCTCCGCAAAGGCCAGGAAGGGCGGCTCGAACAGCAGGGCCCAGTAGGTGTCGATGGCGTGGTCCGAGGCGTCCACCCCGGGCGGAGGCCGTCCGCCGGCGTCGAAGAGCCGGGCCATGCCCTCGCCGACGTGCGGGGCAAGGGCGGCGAGCAGGTCGGCGCGGCCGGCGAAATGATAGAGGTAGGCGGTCCTGGCCACCCCTGCGCGCGACGCGATGGCCGCAGGCGTGGCCGAGGCCAGCCCCGACTCCGCGAGGAGCTCGACCACGGCGTCCAGGATCCGGCGGCGGGTTCGCTGGGCGCGCGGAGACAGGAGATGGACGACGGGGTCAGCCATGCCCGCGCTTCTGTCCCCTTCGCCCCGCCTTGGCAATGCCTGCCGGCGCCGTCATCCGACTGACATGCAATCAGCCTAGCGAGCGGTCAGCCAAAACGTGAAACCGGGGGATTTCATGCAATCGCAGGGTGATCACCGTTACCGGACCGTCTTCATCTCCGACGTGCACCTGGGCACGAAGGGCTGCCAGGCCGAGTTGCTCCTCGACTTCATCCGCACGGCCGAGTTCGAAACCCTCTACCTGGTGGGTGACATCATCGACGGGTGGAAGCTCAGGAACGGCTGGTACTGGCCCCAGGCGCACAATGACGTTGTCCAGAAGATCCTTCGCCTCGCCCGCAAGGGGGTGAAGGTCATCTACGTGCCCGGCAATCATGACGAGATGGCGCGGGACTTCATCGGGCACAGGTTCGGCGACGTCCTGGTGGCGCGGGACGCCATCCACGAGACCGCAGACGGAAGGCGCTTCCTCGTGACCCATGGGGACGAATTCGACGGCGTGCTTCGGCACGCGCGCTGGCTGGCCTTCGTCGGCGACTGGTCCTACCGGACCCTCCTGACCCTGAACACGGTGTTCAACCGTTGGAGGCGCCGGTTCGGCTTCGGCTACTGGTCGCTTTCGGCCTACCTGAAGTCCAGGGTCAAGAACGCGGTCCAGTTCATCGAGAACTACGAGGAGGCCGTGGCGGAGGAGGCAAGGCGGCGCGGGGTCGACGGCGTCATCTGCGGGCACATCCACAAGGCCGAAATCCGGCGGTTCGACGACATCCTGTACGTGAACGACGGCGATTGGGTGGAAAGCTGCACGGCCGTGGCCGAGCGGGAGGACGGGGAACTGGTCCTGCTGGACTGGAGCCGGGTCCGCCTCCAGCCGCGCAGGTTCGCGGCGCCACGCGCCCTGGAGTCCGAACCGCGCTTTGCCGCCTGAGTCCAACCCATTGACGTTTCGCCTGATTTTCTGGCAGAAACACTGCCATGTCGACGCTCGGTAGACTGCCTGAGGGCCTGACGCGGGGCCAGCAGAAGGCCCAGACGGAGTCGCGCATCCTCGACGCCGCGGGCCAGTTGCTTGAGGACGGGCGGCTGGACGAGGCGCCCTACGCCGAGATCGCCCGCCTTGCGGGCGTAGGCGAGCGGACGGTCTACCGCCATTTCCCCACCCGCGACGCCCTGATGGGGGCCTTCTGGACACGGCTCCAGACCGAGGGCCTGCCCCCGCGCAAGCCCTCCATGCGCCGCGTCCGCGAGAGCGTGCGCACGGAGATCGACGGCCGCCGGCCGATGCGGATCCTCATCGCCACCGACGCCTGGGAGCCCCAGGTCAACGGGGTGGTGCGCACCCTGACCCGCGTGATCGCCGAGATGCAGTCCATGGGCCACACGGTGGAGATCATCTCCCCGGAGCAGTTCCGCAGCTTTCCCCTGCCCACCTATCCCGAGATCAAGGTGGCGGTGGGCGCCTACGAGCCGGTCCGGGAGCGGTTCAAGGCCTTCGAGCCCGAGGCCATCCACATCGCCACCGAGGGGCCGATCGGCCTGGCGGCGCGGCGCATCTGCGTCGAGTGGAAGCTGCCCTTCACCACCAGCTACCACACCCGCTTTCCCGAGTACGTGTCGGCCCGCCTGCCCCTGCCCCTGTCCGCCGGCTACGCCTACATGAAGTGGTTCCACAAGCCGTCGGGCCGGCTGATGGTGGCGACGCCCACCATGCGCGACGAACTGGCCCAGCACGGCTTCCGCAACATCACGGCCTGGTCCCGCGGCGTGGATACCGAGCAGTTCCGGCCCCGGCGCGAGGAAGACCCTGACGTCTTCGAGGGCCTGCCGCGGCCCATCTTCCTCTCCGTCGGCCGGGTGGCGGTGGAGAAGAACATCGAGGCCTTCCTGTCCCTGGACCTGCCGGGCACGAAGGTGGTGGTCGGCGATGGTCCCCAGCGCGAGGAGCTGGAAGGCCGGTATCCGGACGCCGTCTTCCGAGGCGCGCGCTTCGGCGACGACCTCGCCGCCCATTTCGCCGGCGCCGACGTCTTTGTCTTCCCCTCCCTCACGGACACCTTCGGGCTGGTGATCCTGGAGGCCATGGCCACGGGGACCCCCGTGGCCGCCTATCCCGCGCCCGGCCCCATCGACATCATCCCCGGCTCCGGCGCGGGCGTCCTGGCCCTGACGGCCACAGAGGGCCTGCGCGAGGCCTGCCTTGAAGCGCTGAAGCTTGACCGGGGCGCCGTGCGGCGGTTCGCCGAGGGTTTTTCCTGGCGCGCCTGCGCCGAGGACTTCGTGCGGAACCTCCAGCCCTGGCCGGAGACCGAGAAGACGCGGTTCTGGCGTCGGCTTCGCCGCCTGACCCGCCTCAGCCGGCGGCGCGACGACGCCTGATTCCGTCCGGCGCAAAGAAAAGCGCCGCAGGCCCCGGGGCCTGCGGCGCAGTCGCCGATGGCGGACGGCGGCGGGTCAGGCTGCGGGTCGGGCCATGGGGGTCAGGGTGCGCACGGCCGCCTTGTTGGCCTCGTGCTGGGCGGCGGGAAGCGGGATGAGACCGCGGTCCTTCAGGTAACCACCACGGCCGGTCGCCGCGTCGGACACGAACTCGGCCACATACTCCCGAAGCCCCTTGGTCACGCCGAGGTTCGACTTCTTCACGTAGATGAACAGCGACCTGGAGAGGGGGTAGGATCCGTCGGAGATGCTGGCCAGCGACGGCTTCACCCCGTTCACCGAGGCGCCCTTCACCTTGTCCATGTTCTCTTCGTAGAAGAAATAGCCGAACACCCCGACCGACCCCGGCGTGCGGGTCAGGGTCTGGACGATGGCGTTGTCATTCTCGCCGGAGTCGATCCAGCCGTCCTTGCGGAGCGGGTTGACCATCTCCTTGAAGCGCTTCTCGTCGCTCTCCTTGAGCGCCTTGTTGGCGGGATAGGTCAGGGCGCCGGCCTCGATGGCCAGCTCGACGAAGGCGTCGCGGGTGCCCGAGGAGGGCGGCGGGCCATAGACCTGGATGCGGCCCTTGGGCAGGCCGTTGGCGATCTCGGGCCAGGTCTTGTAGGGGTTCGCCTGGTACTGGCCGTAGCGCAGCACCTTGGCGGCGAGGCCCAGGTAGAGGGCGGAGGTCGTGAAGGCGTAGTCCGGCGCCCGCTTGTCGACGGCCACGACGATGCCGTCGAAGCCGACCTTCAGCTCGATGATGTCCTTCACGCCCTTGGCGGCGCAGGCGTCGAACTCCGAACGCTTCATCCGGCGGGAGGCCGTGGCGATGTCGGGGAAACCGTCGCCCACCCCCGAGCAGAAGAGCTTGATGCCCCCGCCGGTGCCCAGGCTCTCGATCTTGGGCGCCTTCATGCCCGACTTGCGGGCGAACTGCTCGGAGACCCGGGTGGCGAAGGGGAAGACGGTGGAGGAGCCGGCGGCCCAGACATAGTCGCGGGCGGCGTGGGCGGGCGCGGCGCCGAGGCCGGCGGCGAGGACAAGGCCCGCAGCGGCGGCGGGGAGGAAGCGTTGGATCATGGGACGGGTCTCCTGGATCGGAAGGTCCCGGTTTTCAGGACGGCCGGGCTGCGCGGGAGCGAAGGCGAGGCCGGCTGTCTAGCCGGGTTCTGTGACAGTTTGGCGACGGCTCAGAACTCGTACTGGGCGCGGAGCTGGAACAGGCGGATCTTGACGTCGGCCTGGGGCGGGGCGTGGTCGACCCGGGCCTCGGAGAGGTTCAGCACGACGCGGTAGCCGGGTTCGGGGCGCCAGACGGCGCCGAAGGTCACGCCCCGGTAGTCGCCCGCCCGGCGGGCGGCGAGGAGGCCCGCCGGGGTCCCGGCCGAGTCGCGCACGTCGGTCAGGTCGGCGAAGTCGTAGCGGGCCAGCAGGTCCAGGGAGCCCAGGCCGCCCTTCGAGAGGGGGCTGCGCACCTTGGGCGCCGTCACCAGGGCCTTCTGGGCGTCGTAGCCGCGCGCCTCGCCCGTGACGTTCCAGCCGGCGAAGACGTAGCCGGAGGCGATCACCGGATCGCCGCCCGCGGCGGCGCGCGAACTGCGGTCCGCCTTCAGGAGGGCCGCCTCGGCCTGGACCCAGAACGGCCCGGACATCCAGGCCGCCTCGACCGCCGCCGTCTGGTCGCCCCCGGAAAAGGGCCCGGAGCCCAGCCAGTCGCCGGACTTGCCGACCGAGGTCCCGGGCCGGGCGGAATAGCTGCGCGGCGCCGCGTCGCCGAAGTCCCGCACCCGGGCCCAGCCGCCAAGATGAATCCGGCCGCCCTCGCCGGCCGGAAGGCTCCCGGCGATCCGGACGGTGGCGGCCCTCCGGTCCCGGGCCCCGGGGGCGGCGGTCCCGTCGAAGTCGAGGCCGAGGTTGTTGAAGGTGTCGCCCTGCAGGGCGAGGGTCGTCACCAGTGCGCCCGTGGTGAACCGGGCCTGGACGGAACTCGTGAAGGGGTCGGTGACGAGGTCGCCGTACGGACCGCGCTCCAGGAAGGAGATCGCCTTGGTCGAGGTCAGGTTCTCCAGCCCCGCCGCCTTCAGGTTGCCCGCGGACAGGACGAGGTTGGCGCTCGCCTTGTACTCGAGGGCGGCCTCGTCCCAGATGAAGGCGTCGTTGTTGGAGGCGCCGCCCTCGAACCGGAGGGACAGCCGGTCGCTGAACTTCGCGTCGAGGCCCAGGAAGGCCTGCCGGACCCGGACCAGGTCGATCCGGGCGTCCGGCGCGCCGGTGGGCGACGCCACCTGGCTGACCGAGTCGACGAGGAGCCGGCCCTTGGGCCGGACCTGGACGCCGGCGATCTCGGCGGCCCGCGCCGCCGGGGCCTGGGCCAGCAGGCCGGCGGCGAGGACAAGACCCATGGCGGCCAGGGGAAGGGGGCGGGCGTGTCTCACGGAGCGTCTCCCGGGCGACGCGGGATTGCGACGCTTTCGTGACGCCTCCTAGGGGGTGTCTGTGACAGTTGAATGACGGAACCGCGACAGCCCGGCCTTCAGAGCAGGCGGGCCCGGATGGTCTGGCTGAGGAGGTCGATCAGGGTCACGGCCACGACGATGACGATCGAGATGGCGGCGGTCAGGGCGTAGTTGAAGCTGTTCATGCTGTCGAACAGGATCTGGCCGATGCCGCCGGCGCCGATCAGGCCGAGCACGGTGGCGCTGCGGCTGTTCGATTCGAACCGGTAGAGGGCGTAGGACGTCCACAGGGGCGCGACCTGGGGGATCACCCCCCAGACGATCTCCTGCAGGCGGGCCGCGCCGGTCGCCCGGACGCCCTCGACCGGCCCCCGGTCAATGGCCTCCACCGCCTCGGCGAAGAGCTTGGCCAGCACGCCCCCGGTGTTCAGGGCGAGCGCCATGACCCCGGCGAAGGGACCCAGGCCCACGGCGACCAGGAAGGCCGTGCCGATGACGAGGTCGGGGACCGAGCGGATCAGGTCCATCAGGCGGCGGACCGGAAGCTGGATGAAGGCCGGGGTGACGTTGCGCGCGCCGAGGAGCCCCATGGGGACGGCGAACAGGATGGCCAGGCAGGTGCCCCAGATGGCCATCTGGATGGTCAGCCACATCTTCTCGATCAGGTCGCGCCAGCTCGAGAAGTCCGGGTTCAGGAAGCCGGAGGCGAACTGGCGCATGTTCTCCGAGTTCGAGAACAGCAGCGGGAACTTGGAGATCTCGGCGGGACCGAAGGAGGCGATCAGCAGGACGATGATGCCGCCCCAGAGGACAAAGTCGAAGACCTTCTGGCCGAAGGGCTTGCTCGGCGGGGCGAGGAGGGCCGGGGCGGTCTGGGTCATGGGGGTCAGCTGGCGTCCGCGGGCTGGCCGGTGCGGGCCTGGAGGGCGGCCTCCTCGGCCTTCACGCCGTCAAGCGCCTTGCGGGCCTCGGCGATCCGGTTGGGATCACCGCCGCGCTCGGCCTGGAGGAGGTTCTCGGTGGCCTCCATCTCGCGCACGCGCAGGAGGTGGTTGTCGTCGGCCGGCTTGAAGCCGCCGATCGAGATCTTGGCCAGCAGGGCCCGCTGGCGCTCGGCCTCGGGGCCTTCGCCCTGGGCGTAGGTGAGGAAGAACTGCCGGAGCTTTTCCTTGATGGCGGGGTCCAGGTCCTTGCGCCAGACGATGGGGTCCTCGGGCAGGCGCGGCGAGGTCCAGACGACCCGGACCTTGTCGCCCAGGGTGGGCTCGCCCTTGGCCTTGCGCTCGATGTCGCGTTCACGCTGCAGGCGCAGGCTGGTGGTGTTGCCCGTGGCGGCGTCCAGCACGCCGTTGGCCACGCCCACCAGGTTGGTGTTGTGGTTGGCCGACTTCAGGGTCTTGAAGCAGGTCTGGATGTCGATGCCCTTGGGCGAGAAGAGGTAGGTCTTGGGCGCCAGGGTGCCCGAGGTCGACTTGGCGTCGCCGATCCCGAAGTTCAGCGTCTTGTCGCACCGCAGGATGTCCTCCAGCGTCGTCTTGCTGGAGGCGGGGACAAGGATCACCGAGTTGTAGCCGTCGTCTCCGCCGGGATCGAAGGTGCGGGCGAAGACCTCGCCGTTCGCCCTTCGGATGGCCTCGAGGCCGGAGAGGTTGGTGAACCAGCCGAAGTGCGTCTGCTTGAACCGCATGGCCTCGACCAGGGCGGTGTAGTTGGCGCCGATATAGGGCTCGATCTTCAGCCCCGTGGCCTTCTCCATGTCGGCGATGATCGGGCGCCAGAAGGACTCCAGGCTCGAGGCGCTCTCCGGCGCCACGATGGAGAACTTGAGCACGCCGTTTGCACCATCGGTCGAGGGCGACTTGGCGGGACTGCACCCGGCCAGCACGGCGGCGCCGGCGAAGGTCAGGAGATTGCGCCGGCTGAAGGCGGCGTCCGCAGGGGTGCGGTTCATTTCGGGGCTCCTTCCCAGAAGACGTCCTCGAACTCCGGGCCGTAGATGTCGATCAGCCGGTCCTTGTCCAGCCCCTCGGCGGGGCCGTCGTAGACGATGCGACCGGCCTTCAGGGCGACGACCCGGTCACAGTAGCGCATGGCGTAGTCGACCTGGTGCAGGGTGACGACAAGGGTCAGCCCGTCCGTCCGGTTGAGGTCCCGCAGGATCTCCATGACCTTGCGGGCCGACACCGGGTCCAGCGAGGCCACCGGCTCGTCGGCGAGGATGATCTTGGCCCTCTGGACCAGGGCGCGGGCGATCGCGCCGCGCTGCTGCTGGCCGCCGGACAGGGTGTTCGCCCTCTGGGCGGCGTATTCGGCCACGCCCACCCGGGCGAGGGCGGCCATGGCGGCGGCGGAGGTCTCGGCCGGCCAGGCGCCAAGCAGGCCGCGCAGGAAGGGAATCCGCCCCAGGGAGCCCAGGGCGACGTTGGTGAACAGCGGCAGCCGGCCCACCAGGTTGAACTGCTGGAAGATGAAGCCGATGCGGATGCGCGCCTCGCGCACCCGGGACGACAGCCGACCGCCGGACTGGACCGGCGCCCCGAAGGCCTCGATGACCCCGGCGCCCGGATCAATGACCTGGAGGCCGGAGATCGACCTCAGGAGGGTCGACTTGCCCGATCCGGACGGCCCGATGAGGGCGATCATCTCCCCCTTGCGGACGTTGAGTGAGACGTCATCGAGGGCGCGGCGGGTCCCGAAGGTCCGCGACACGTTCCGGATCGACAGAACCGCTTCCTCAGCCATGCCGGCGAAGTCCCCCGATTGCTCCTGGGCCCGCCTGCGGCGGCCGCCCGGGGGGCTTATTCGCACGGCGCGGCGCCCCCGGTCCAGCCCGCTCCGGACCGAGGCCGGGCTGAAGCTGAAAATGCGCTTTACACGGGGGGCGTCTGGCCCTAATGCGACGCGCTCCGGCGGACCCGATGTCCTCAAAAGCGCTGCTAACGCCGGATTGGGTTCAACAATCCGTTGGGGGTTGCGTGAGGTGCAGACGTACCATACGCCCCTGGACCTGGTCCGTGAGCGGTCGCCTGAGCATCCCGTCGCCATCGCGCGACCGGCTGCGGCGGCCCTAGCGGCCCGCTGGTTCCAGGACAATTTCAAGGGCGACGTCTTCTATGCGGTGAAGGCGAATCCGTCTCCGTGGGTCATCCAGGCCCTGGCGGCGAACGGCGTCTCCGCATTCGACGTGGCCTCGGTTCCCGAGATCGAGCTCGTGCGCGCCCATGCGCCCGAAGCCCGGCTGGCCTTCATGCATCCGGTCAAGAGCCGGGCGGCGATCCGCGCCGCCTACTTCGACCATGGCGTGCGGACCTTCGCCCTCGACTCCCATGAGGAGCTGGAGAAGATCCTCGCCGTCACCGAGGGCGCGCAGGACCTGAACCTCATCGTCCGCCTGGCCGTCCAGGCCGAGGGCGCGGCCTATTCCCTGGCCGGCAAGTTCGGCGTCGACCTGCACCAGGCCCCGTCCCTGCTGCTGGCCGCCCGCCGGGCGACCCAGGACCTGATGGGCGTGTCCTTCCACGTCGGCAGCCAGTGCATGCGGCCCACCGCCTACAGCGCCGCCATGGCCCAGGCCTCGCGCGCCCTGGTGCGCGCCGGCGTCCTGGCCGACGTGGTCGACGTGGGCGGCGGCTTCCCGTCCATCTACCCCGGCATGACCCCGCCGGCGCTCGACGACTATTTCGACGCCATCCAGCGCGGGTTCGCCGACATGATGGTGCACGAGACCACGGAACTCTGGTGCGAGCCGGGCCGGGCCCTCGTGGCGGAAGCCTCGTCCATCCTGACCTGCGTCGAGCTGCGCAAGGGCGACGCCCTGTACCTCAACGACGGCGCCTATGGCGGCCTGTTCGACGCGGCGCACGCCCGCTGGCCCTTCCCGGTCAAGGCGATCCGGTCGGCCGGCGGCGAGGTCCGCGAGATGGAGGGCGCCCTGAAGCCCTTCCGCTTCTACGGGCCGACCTGCGACGCCATCGACCACATGCCCGGCCCCTTCTGGCTGCCCGAGGACGTCGCCGAGGGCGACTTCATCGAGATCGGCATGCTGGGCGCCTATGGCGTGACCATGGCCACCCGGTTCAACGGCTTCGGCGCCATCGAGACCGTCGCCTGCGAGGACGCGCCCGCGGCCTCCATGTTCGGCCTCGCCCGGCGCTCGATCCCGGCGCCCCGGTCCGAGGTCCAGAACGTGGTCAGCCTCCCGAAGGCCCGCGGCCGCAAGCGCCGGCGGAAATAGCCCCCGGTCCTGCCGGTTCAAGCGCGGTCGGTCGCTCCGTCCCGGCCGCGCCCTTTCCTTTGCGACGGGCGCTCACCTCTCCGGAGACCTGAAGAGAATGAACGCTGAAACCCCGAACACGAACCGCAAGGAAGAGCTGCTGTCGGCCAAGGTCGAGCACGTGGCCATCGACCAGTACGACGCCCGCCCGGTGATCGACGCCATGCGGGCCATGAGCTTCACGAGCCGCGACACCGCCCGCGCCGCCGACATCTGGTCCATGTCCCTCGAGGACCCGGACTGCTCGACCTGGCTGACCCTGGCGGGCTCGACCAGCGCCGGCGGCTGCATGCACATCTACCGGGACATGGTGAAGTACGGGATGATCGACGCGATCGTCTCGACCGGCGCCTCCATCATCGACATGGACTTCTTCGAGGCCCTCGGCTTCCGCCACTACCAGGCCCAGTCCAACGTCGACGACCGCGACCTGCGCGAGCTCTACATCGACCGGATCTACGACACCTACATCGACGAGGAAGAGCTCCAGAAGTGCGACGAGGCGATCTACGAGATCGCCAACCTGCTGGAGCCGCGCCCCTATTCCAGCCGGGAGTTCATCCACGAGATGGGCCGCTGGCTGGCCGCCGGCAACGCCCGCAAGCCCGCCTCTCTGATCGAGACCGCCTTCCACGAGGGCGTGCCGATCTTCTGCCCGGCCTTCACCGACTCCTCGGCCGGCTTCGGCCTGGTGAAGCACCAGGTCGAGCGGATGAAGGCCGGCAAGCCCTACCTGACCATCGATTCCATCGCCGACTTCCGCGAGCTGACCGACATCAAGCTGGCGGCGGGGACGACCGGCCTGTTCATGGTCGGCGGCGGGGTGCCCAAGAACTTCGCCCAGGACACCGTGGTCTGCGCGGAAATCCTTGGCCACGAGGCCGAGATGCACAAGTACGCCGTGCAGATCACCGTGGCCGACGTCCGCGACGGCGCCTGCTCGTCCTCGACCCTCAAGGAGGCCTGCTCCTGGGGCAAGGTGGACGTGACCTGGGAGCAGATGGTCTTCGCCGAGGCCACCACCGTGGTCCCGCTCATCGCCTCGGACGCCTGGCACCGCGGGTCCTGGAAGACCCGCCGCAAGCGGCGCTGGTCCGACCTGTTCGCAAGGAAGGGCTGATCCCTTCAGCCAGGGGCGCGGGGGTCTCTCAGATCCCCGCGTACCACTCGTAGCCGCGGTCCTCCCAGAAGCCGCCCCGGCCGCCCGAGATGTGGGCGAAGTCCGCCACCGCCTCGATGCGGGCGATGTACTTGGCGTGCTTGTAGCCCAGCTGGCGCTCGACGCGCAGGCGCAGGGGCGCGCCGTGGGCGATGCCGAGCGGGGCGCCGTTCATCTCGTAGGCCAGCAGGGTCTGGGGGTGGAAGGCGTCCACAAGGTCGATGCTCTCATAGTATCGGCCGTCCGCCCCGGCGTCGGGGTCGAGGGTGTCGAAGCAGTGGAAGACGAGGTAGCGGGCCTCGGGCCTGAGGCCCGCCTGCTCCAGCAGCGGCGCGAGGCGGGCGCCCGTCCACCGGGCGATGGCCGACCAGCCCTCGACGCAGTCGTGGCGCGTGACCTGGCTGCGCGACGGCAGGGCGCGCAGGGCCGCGAGATCCAGCGATAGCGGCCGCTCGACGAGGCCGTCCACCACCAGCCGGTAGCCGGCGAAGCCGCCGGCCGCCAGGGCGCGGTAGGCCGGGTCAGAGGGATCGATGGAGCCGTTGGCCCGGAAGTCGGCGGAGATGGCGCTGTCGGGGTATTCCCGGGCCAGGGTCCGGCGATCGAAGAGGACGCGGTGCAGGCCCTGGTTCAGGCGCTCGGCGCCCCGAAGGCCGGCGCGGACGGCGGGGTCGCCCGCGACGCGGTCACAGGCCGAGGCGAAGGCTGCGGCGGCGGTGGCGGCGAGGCCCTTCAGCCAGGTGCGGCGGGAGGCGCTCATGGCCGGCCGTCCCGCGCCCCGACGGTCATGAGGCGCAGGCGCCGGAGGGGCTGGTGCAGGACCAGCATGACCAGGTGGACCGACAGGAAGAGGGCGAGGAAGAAGGCGCCCAGGAAATGGGCCGAACGCGCCGACTGCCGCCCCCCGAAGACGTCGCCCGTCCAGGGCCAGGCGGCGTGCACGGCCGGCGACATGGCGAGGCCTGAGATCACCATGACGGGCAGGGCGATCCAGGCGGCGGCGAGGTAGGCCAGCCGTTGGAGCAGGTTGTAGCCCTGCTCGGCAGGCGGCAGGCGCAGGGTCAGGTGGGCGCCGATGTCCGCCAGCAGGGCGCGGGGCGCCAGCATGCCGGGCGTCGGCAACAGGGCCCGCCAGAGGCGTCCCCCCGCCAGGCCGGCGGCGAGATAGGCGGCGAGGCCGACGCCAAGGACCCAGGCGGCCGCCAGGTGCCAGTTCCGGCCCGTGGCCAGGGACTGGTAACCGGGCAGGGTCGACCAGGACGGGAAGGCCCGCTTCTCGCGCTCGCCCGGGGCGCCGGACCAGCCAAGCACGCCGGTAGTCGCGACCTCGCGGCCGCCGAGGCGCAGGAAGCCCTGCATCTCCTCCCCCCGCTCGCGGGAGCCGATCTCCAGCCAGGCCTCCCCGAAGCGGGACGTCTCGCCGGTGTAGAGGGCCGGGTGGGCGTTGAAGATCTGCAGCCCACTGGGGAACAGGACGAGGAAGGCCGCCGCGAGCAGGCCGTGGGCCAGGCGCGTGACGGCCCCGGGCGGGGGCGGCCTTCGGGTCTGGGAACTGGCCGCGTCGGGCGTCAGGGCCTAACCTCCGGGGAATCAGGCGGTCGCGGCGAAGGGAGCCGGTCTTGGAGGAAACGGTGGAGGTGTGGGGCGGCGGCGTCAACACCTGGGAATGCGACGAGATGGGGCACCTGAACGTCCGCTTCTGGGTGGCCAAGGCCATGGAGGCCCTGGCCGGGCTGTCGCGGCTCATGGGCATGCCCGACGCCTTCGCCCGCAGCGGCGGCGCCACCCTGGTGGTCCGCGACCTCCACATGCGGTTCCTGCGCGAGGCCAAGGCCGGCGCCTGCCTCTGGGCGTCGGGCGGCGTCGTCGCCCTGGGGGAGACG
>JAPOKE010000048.1 GCA_029977805.1 Phenylobacterium parvum
GCCCCGGCGTCTCCCGAGGCTCCTGCCAGGTCCGGCAACAGCTCGGCCGAGAAGAGGACCGGATGTCCCCTCCTGCCTTCGTGGAAGGGGGCCGCAGCCGGCGCTCCGGCCTCAAGGGCGAGAATGAGGGGGACGAGAACCTCCGCCGGGATCCCGGGCATGTCCCCTAGGAAGACGAAGACCCCGCGCAGGTTCCCGGGAAGGGCCGCGATCCCGGCCCGCAGGGATGCCCCCATGCCCTCGGCGTGATCCGGGGCGTGGACCAGGCGAAGCCGCGCTCCGCCGCCCAGTCGTCCCGCCGCAGCCCGGCAGGCGTCCCCGACCGCCGCCGCATCCGTCCCCGTGACCACGAGCACCGGGTCCGACGGCGTCGCGAGGGCCGCGCGGATCGCTCCCGCCACCAGGGGCTGGCCCCGCCAGGGTGCGAGCAGCTTTCCGCCGCCGAACCGGCTTCCGGCGCCGGCCGCGAGCACGATGGCCGCGTAACCCTGTCCCCCCGCCGCCTGCGCCCCTGTCATGTTCCGCAAACCCCGCCTATGTTGCCCCGGCATGACGCCGCTCGACACCGCGCCCGCCCTGAGGTCCCGGCCTTCCCTCGTGGACGGGTTCGGCCGCGCCGTCACCTATCTCCGGGTGTCGGTGACGGACCGCTGCGACCTGCGCTGCGTCTACTGCATGTCCGAGCATATGACCTTTCTGCCGAAGGCGCAGGTGCTGACCCTCGAGGAACTCGAGCGGGTCACCGGGGCCTTCATCGACCTCGGCGTCCGCAAGGTCCGCATCACGGGCGGCGAGCCCCTGGTCCGCAAGGGGGTGATGGCCCTGTTCCGCGCCCTCGCCCGGAAGATCGGCCCCGATGGGCTGGACGAGCTGACCCTGACCACCAACGGCACCCGGCTGGCCGAGTTCGCCGTTCCGCTGGCGGAGGCGGGCGTCCGCCGCATCAACGTCTCCCTCGACACGCTGGACCCTGACCGTTTCCGCAAGCTGACCCGGGGCGGCGACCTGGCGAAGGTGCTGGCGGGGCTCGACGCCGCCCGGGCCGCCGGCCTCTCGGTCAAGATCAACGCGGTGGCCCTGCGCGACGACAACGCCGAAGAGCTTCCCGACCTCGTCGCCTGGGCGCATGGCCAGGGTTTCGACGCCACCCTGATCGAGGCCATGCCCATGGGCGAGATCGACGTGGATCGGACCGACCAGTTCCTGTCCCTGAAGGATGTTCGCCGCCAGTTCGACAGCTTCTGGACCCTGACCGATATCGACCACAAGACCGGCGGACCGGCCCACTATGTGAAGGTCGAGGAAACCGGCGGCCGCCTGGGGTTCATCACCCCGCTCAGCCACAACTTCTGCGAACTCTGCAACCGGGTGCGCCTGACCTGCACGGGCACCCTGCACACCTGCCTGGGCCGGGAGGACGCCAGCGACCTCCGCGCGGTCCTGCGGGCCGGGGCCGGGCAGGCGGAGCTGCATGACGCCATCCGGGCGGCGATCGGCGCCAAGCCTCAGGGGCATGACTTCCGGATCGACCGGGACGCGCCCCCTGCGGTCCAGCGGCACATGTCCACCACGGGCGGCTGAGATGGCCCGGGTCCTGCTCTTCGGCCGATTGTCCGACCTCGCCGGCTGGCGGGAAAGGGACATTCCCGCCGCCTCCCTCGCGGAGCTGAGGGGGCGCATCGCCACCGAGGATCCCGCCCTCTTCGAGGCCCTCCAGGCCCCCGCCGTCCGCACCGCGGTGGACCAGGAACTGGTCAGTCTCGACGTCGCCCTCCGCCCGGACTCCGAGGTGGCCTTCCTGCCGCCCATGAGCGGGGGCTGAGGGGTGATCCGCCTGACCCAGGCGCCCTTCGACCCGGGCCAGGCCCTGGGCGACTTCTGCCGGGACCGGACGGAGACGGGCGCGGTAGCCAGCTTCACGGGCATCGCCCGGGCCGAGCAGGGCCGGACCGACATCCTCGAGCTGGAGGCCTATCCCGGCTTCACGGAGCGCGAGATCGCCCGCCATGCGGCGGCGGCGACGGAGCGTTTCGCCCTGCAGGACGTGCTCGTCATCCACCGCACCGGCCCGATCGCCCCGGGCGAGGCCATTGTCTTCGTCGCGACGGCGGCGCCCCACCGCCGCGCCGCCTTCGAGGCGTGCGACTTCCTGATGGACTACTTGAAGTCCAGGGCCCCCTTCTGGAAGAAGGAGACCGGCCCGGACGGCGCCCGCTGGATCGAACCGACGGACCGCGACCGCGACGACCTGGCGCGATGGGAGACCTCATGACCTCAGCGACCCCGATCACCCTCACCCCCGGCGGCCGGATCGACACCGCCCGGCCCCTTGTCCCGGTCCGCATCGCCGTGCTGACCGTGTCCGACACCCGGGACGAGGAAAGCGACACCTCAGGCCAGGTCCTGGCGGACCGGGTCACCGGCGCCGGGCATGTCCTGGCGGACCGGGCCATCGTCCGGGACGACGTGGATGAGATCCGCGCCCGGATCCTGGCCTGGGTGGATTCCGGCCAGGTCGACGCCGTCATCAGCACCGGCGGCACGGGCATCACTGGCCGCGATGTCACGCCGGAGGCGGTGGAGCCCCTGTTTGACAAGAAGATCGACGGCTTCTCCGTGATCTTCCACCTCGTCAGCTACCAGTCGGTGGGCCTCTCGACCCTGCAGTCCCGCGCTACGGCCGGGATCGTCAACGGGGTCTTCGTCTTCTGCCTGCCCGGCTCGAACGGAGCGGTGAAGGACGGCTGGGACAAGGTGATCCAGGCCCAGCTCGACAGCCGGCACGGGCCCTGCAACATGGTCGAGCTCATGCCGCGGCTGCTCGAGACGTGAGCGGCCTGACCCACATCGACGCCGAGGGCCGCGCCCGGATGGTGGACGTCTCGGACAAGCCCGCGACGGACCGCGAGGCCGTCGCCGAGGGCTTTGTCCGCCTGGCGCCCGAGACCCTGGCCCTCGCCGTCTCTGGCCAGGGCCGCAAGGGAGACGTCCGGGCCGTGGCCGAGATCGCCGGCGTCATGGGCGCCAAGCGCACCTCCGACCTGATCCCCCTCTGCCACCCCCTCGACATTTCCAAGGCCGAGGTTGCTGTCGAGGTGGCCGGCGAGCGGCTCCGGGTGACCGCCCGGGTCCGGACCACCGGGCGCACCGGGGTCGAGATGGAGGCCCTGACCGCCGTCAGCGTCGCCTGCCTGACCCTCTACGACATGCTCAAGGCCGCAGATCGCGGCATGGTGATCGAGGACGTGCGCCTGCTCTCGAAGTCCGGCGGCCGGTCGGGCGACTGGGTCCGCGAATGAAGCTCATGAGCGTCGAGGCGGCCCGCGCCGCCATGCTGGCCGGCGTCCGGCGCCTCGACCCCGTCGACCTGCCGCTCGCCGAGGTCCTCGGCCGCACCCTCGCCGAGGATGTCGTCGCCGTCCGCGACCAGCCGCCCTTCACCAACTCGTCCATGGACGGATGGGCGGTGCGCAGCGCCGACGGGGCGGGCTCCCGCCGGATCATCGGCGAGAGCGCGGCGGGCCATGGCTTTCCGAGCCCCCTCGGGCCGGGGCAGGCTGTCCGCATCTTCACCGGCGCCGCCCTGCCCCAGGGCGCGGACGCCGTGGTGATCCAGGAGGACGCCCGGAGGGAGGGCGACGCCGTCGAGGTCCCCGCCAGCGCGCCCGGCGACAATGTCCGCCAGGCCGGCCGCGACTTCCGCGCCGGCGCGACCCTGCTGTCGGAGGGCCTCCGCCTGGACCCCTGGCGGCTCTCCCTCTGCGCCTCCGCCGGCCGTGACAGGGTGAAGGTGGTCCGGCCGCCCCGGGTCAGCATCGTGTCGACCGGCGAGGAGGTGGTCGAGGCGCCCGCCGTTCCCGGGCCCTGGCAGATCTACGATTCGGGCTCGCCCGGCCTGGAGGCCATGCTCCGGTCCTGGGGCGCCGGCGTGCGCCGGGTGACCGGGGTCCGCGACCGCCGCGAGGCGGTGCGGGAGGCCATTGCGGGAGCCGGCGGCGACCTTGTCGTGACCCTGGGCGGAGCCTCCGTCGGCGACCACGACCTGGTCCGGTCCGCAGCGGCGGACCTCGGTCTCGACCTCCGGGTCGAGAGCGTCGCCGTCCGTCCGGGCAAGCCCACCTTCTTCGGCGTCCTCGGCGACGGCCGACCCCTCCTGGGCCTGCCCGGCAATCCCGCCTCGGCCTTTGTCTGTGCAGAGCTCTTCCTGCGCCCCCTTGTCGCGGCGCTGGAGGGGCGGCCCTCCGCGCCCGCCCTGCGGCGGGTTCGCCTCCTTGCCCCCCTGCCGGCGAATGGCCCCCGGGAACACTGGATGCGGGCGCGCCTGTCCGCCGGGCCGGAGGGTGAGGCGGTCGAGGCCTTCCTCGACCAGGACTCCTCGCTCGTCCGGATCTTCTCGGAGGCCGACGCCCTCCTGCGCCGCCTGCCGGGCGCCCCCGCGGCGGCGGCGGGCGAGGCCGTCGAGGTCCTGCCCCTGCTCAGGGGCTGACTCGCCGGGCGACGGGTTCAGGCCTTGCGGCCGCCGCCGAAGCGCTCGGCCATGATCTCGCCGATCACGGAGACGGCCACGGCCCAGGGGGCCTTGCCGCCGATGTCGAGGCCGATGGGCGCGTGCACCCGCGACAGGATGTCTTCCGGTACGCCGGCGGCCCGCAGGGGGGCGAGGCGCTCGTCCAGCCGCCGGCGGGCGCCCAGCAGGCCGACGTAACCCGCAGAGGAGGGCAGGGCGGCCGACAGGGCCTCCCGGTCCAGCTCGAGGTTGTGGCTGGCGATGGCCACCGCGGTCCAGGCGTCGGTCCCGATGGCGGCCAGGGCCTCCGCCGGGGACTGGCGGCTGTAGGCGAGGCCCGGAACCGGCGGAGGCGCCTCGGGGCCCTTTCCGCGGACCAGGGTGGTCTCGAAGCCCGACTGGGCGCCGAGGGTGGCGATGGCGAGGGCCGTCGGGTCGGAGCCGAAGACCACCAGCCTCTGGGCCGGCTCGCAGCGACGGACGAAGGCGCCCTCCCAGGACTCGACCTCGCCCGGTGCGCCGCAGGCCCTCCGGCGGCCGTCCGTCACCCATTCGGCCGGGCGGCGGGCGGCCCAGGCCTCGAGCAGGGCCTCCAGCGCCGGGTCCGAGGCCTCGAGCCGTTCGAGCAGGATCTCGATCCGGGCCCCGCACAGGAGGCGGATGTCCGGCCAGGGGCTGCCTTCGCCGTAGACCAGGGTCCTTGGCGCGCCATCCTCAAGGCAGGCGTAGGCGTGATCGGCGATGTCGGACTCGACGCATCCGCCGGAGAAATAGCCGGCCACGGGATCCGGCGCGTCGTCGCCCGTGGCGGTGAAGACCATCTGGGTGCCCACGGGCCTCGGGCCGCCGCCTTCAACCGCCACCAGGGTGGCCAGCACCGATGTCCGCCCGCGACGCCGGGCGTCGTCCAGGGCGGGACGGACGTCGTCGATGAAACCGAAGACCGGCCAGTCGGGAAGGGGGGTTCTCATGGGGCGCGAATTTAACGTCCTGTAAGCATTTCAGAAACCGCTTCTTTAGGCATTCGGGCGAGGATGCGGCCTCAAGTCACCCAGGGCGCGCCTGAAGAACTCATGTCTTCGCCGGTTTCCAAGCTTGGCCTCGGGTCGGGGCAGTTCGGCCTCGACCAGGCCCCCGTCCGCGGGCGACCGCCCCAGGCGGAAGTCCAGGACATCCTCGAGGTCGCCGCCCGTGCGGGCATCCGGCTCTTCGACGTCACGGGGCGTTCGGTGCAGGCCGAACGCGAGATCGGCGCGATCCTGCCGCGGCCCGAACGCTTTGACGTCTGCATCTCCACCATCCGCCCAGACCGCGGCCCGGACATCGTCGAGGCCGAGGCCCGAGCCAGCCTCGCCCGGCTCGGCGTCGCCCAGGCCGAGTGCATCTTCGTGCCCTCCGTCGCCGAGCTCCTGGGGCCCCACGGCGCCGCCCTCTGGGACCGCCTGAAGGCGCTGAAGGACCAGGGCCTGACCCGGAAGATCGGGGTCTCCGTCTTCGCCTCGGATGATCCCCTCGGCGTCGCCCGCCGGTTCCGGCCGGACATTGTCCAGGCCCCGGCCAGCCTGCTCGACCAGAGGCTGATCAACGACGGCACCCTGGCCGCCATCGCCGGCCTCGGCATGGAGGTCCACCTGAGGTCCATCTTCCTGAGCGGCCTCCTGCTCCTCCCGCCGGACCGGGCCCCGAGCCACCTCCGCGAGGCGGCCGCCCGGATCTCCCGCGCCCGCCGGATGATCGCCGAGGGGCGGTCTGACCCGCTTCAGGCGGCCCTGGGCTTCGCCCTGTCCCGGCCCGAGGCCTCGGCCGTGCTGGTGGGCGTGGCCTCGGCCGCCGAACTCAACGCCATCGTCGCAGCGGCGGCCAGCCCGCCCCCGGACCTCGACTGGGACGACATGGCCATCGACGACCCCGACGCCCTCGATCCGGGCGCCTGGGCCGCCGCCTGACCGGCCGGACTCAGCGCCAGGCGCCGTAGGGGTCCTTCGCCTCCCGGCCGAGGGCCTGGGCCACTGCAGGGTGCGTGATTTCCCCGCCCAGCACGTTCAGCCCCCGTGCGAGGTGCAGGTCTCCCGCCAGGGCGTCCAGCCCGGAGGCGGCCAGCTTCTGGACAAAGGGCAGGGTCGCGGCGCCAAGGGCCTCCGAGGCCGTCCGGGGCGCAGCGCCCGGCATGTTCGCCACGCAGTAGTGCACAACGCCGTCCAGGACGAAGGTGGGCGCGTGGTGGGTGGTCGGCCGGCTGGTCTCGAAGCATCCGCCCTGGTCGATGGCGACGTCCACGATCACCGAGCCGGGACGCATCCTGGACAGGTGCTCGCGCTTCAGGAGGCGGGGCGCGGCGGCCCCGGGGGCGAGGACGGCGCCGATGACCACGTCCGCCGCCAGGATCTCGGTCTCGAGGGCCTCGAGGCTGGAATGACGCGTCCGGATCTGTCCGGCGAAGAGTTCGTCAAGCGCCCGCAGGCGGGGGACCGACCGCTCCACAACCGTCACCTGGGCGCCCAGCCCCACGGCCATCCGCGCGGCGTTTGTCCCGACCATCCCGCCGCCGAGTATGGTCACCCGCGCCGGGGGGGACCCGGCTGCGCCCGGCAGCAGGAGGCCCATGCCGCCATTGTGCCTCAGCAGGTGCTGGGCCGCCGCCAGCACCGAGAGCCGCCCGGCGATCTCCGACATGGGGGCGAGGAGGGGCAGGCCGCCGGCGGGATCGGTGACGGTCTCGTAGGCGATGGCGGCGCACCCGGACCGGGCGAGCCCTTCGGCCTGGTCGGGGTCCGGGGCGAGGTGCAGGTAGGTGAAGAGGATGTGGCGGGGCGTCAGGCGCTCCCACTCCGGCGGCTGGGGCTCCTTGACCTTGACGATCAGGTCCGCGCCCGCGAACACCGCCGCGGCGTCGGGCGCCAGGGTCGCCCCGGCCTCGGCGTAGGCGGCGTCCGGGAAGCCTGAGCCCGCGCCGGCGCCGGCCTCGACGAGGACCTCGTGGCCCCCGGCGACAAGTTCCCGGACGGCGGCGGGGACTAGCCCCACCCGGTATTCGTCAGCCTTGATTTCCCGTGGAACCCCGATCCGCATGCGGCGTCTCCTGTTGGCCGCCCGGCCTCAGCGCGGGCGGGAGTCGAGGATGCAGTCGGCGAGACCCTCCCGGCGGATGGTCCCCGCCGCTGCGCCGATCCGGCCGGACCGGCGCTGTACATATGGGCCCGGTTTCGCCGCACGCCACTTCAGGGGGCTGGGGAGGATGGCGGCCAGGCGCGCGGCCTGGGCGGCGGTGAGCCTGTCGGCGCCGACCCCGAAGTTGCGTCGCGCCGCGGCCTCGGCGCCATAGACGCCGGGCCCCCATTCGATGGTGTTCAGGTAGACCTCCAGGATCCGCCGCTTGCCCCAGCCGACCTCGATCAGGACGGTGAAGCCGGCCTCCAGCGCCTTGCGCAGGTAGGACCTCTGCGGCCAGAGGAAGACGTTCTTGGCGGTCTGCTGGCTGATGGTCGACCCGCCGCGGATCCGGTCCGAGCCGGCGTTATGCTCCCAGGCCGCCTGCATGGCCTCGAACTCGAAACCCCGATGGCTGCAGAAGCCCGCGTCCTCGGCGGCGATGACCGAGCGCACAAGGGCCGGAGACATCTCGTCCAGGGGACGCCAGGTCCGCTCAAGGCCCTTTCCCTCCAGCGAGCGCTGGATCATCAGGATCGTGACGGGCGGCGGGACGAAGCGGTAGAGGGCGACCAGGGCCACCGGGAGGCCCATGAACAGGACGAGGGCCAGGGTCGCCAGCCTGCGCAGCCAGCCCCCCTGGGCCCGTCCGGTGCGGTCGCGTCTCGCCATCGGCGAAGGATAGGCCAAGCCCGCGGCGAGGCAAACGCGCTGACAAGTCCCGTGAGGCGGTGCTAGTCAGTCCGCCGGAGCGCCGGGAAGGACCGGCCCCAGGAATCCCTGGAGAGGATGAGATGAAGGTCAGCGAAGCGGTCGACCGCCGGGTCTCGATCCGGGCCTTCCGGCCCGACTGTCCCCCGGAAGCCGTCGTGAGGGGCATCCTCGAGGCGGCGGCCCGGGCGCCGTCAGGCGGCAACCTGCAGCCCTGGAAGGTCTACGCCCTGGCCGGCGCGCCTCTCGAGGACCTGAAGGCGCGGGCGGCGGCCAACCCTATGGGCGAGACCCCCGAGTACGACGTCTATCCGCCCAACCTCTGGGACCCCTTCCGCACCCGCCGCTTCCAGAACGGCGAGGACCTCTACGCCACCATCGGCATCCCCCGGGAGGACAAGGCGGCGCGCCTCCGCCAGCTGGCCCGCAACACCGAGCTGTTCGGCGCCCCCGTGGGACTCTTCTTCTGCCTCGACCGCAAGCTCGGCCCGCCGCAGTGGTCGGATGTCGGCATGTACATGCAGACGGTCATGCTGCTGGCCGTCGAACAGGGCCTCGACACCTGCGCCCAGGAGTACTGGGCGCGCTACCCGAAGACGGTGGCCGACATCCTCGGCCTGCCCGAAGACCACATGCTCTTCTCCGGCATGGCCCTGGGCTGGCGCGACGAGTCGGCCCCGATCAACACCCTGCGCTCGGCCCGTGACCCCTTCGAGGCCTGGGGCGAGCTGCGCGGCTTTCCAGGCTAGGCGTCTCGGCGGGATGGCTCGCGTTCTGTCCCGCGCCGGAGGGTGCGGCTGAGCAGCCGTTGACCCCCTCACCGGGCTTCGCCCGGAGCTCCCCCTTGGGGGAGCAATTGAGCGCTGTAATTCCTCCCCATCAGGGGGAGGTGGACCGCGAAGCGGGCCGGAGGGGGTCTGCTGAGGCGCAACACCCATTGGTCCAGGGCGAGGGCCCTAGAGGTCGATGACCCCGGCGCCTCCGGCCTCGTCGCCCCAGGCGAGCCGGCGCGCCTTGCGGCTGAAGGTCAGGGCCGAGATGGCCTCGCCCTTCTCGGCCTTGCGCATGTCGATGCGCTGGCCGGTCAGGTCGCAGGTCCAGACCCGGCCATCCTCCAGCCCCGCGGCGACCAGCCGGGAATCGGGGTCCCCGGCCACCCGGGCGACAAGCACGCTCTCGTCGTAGCCGACCTCGGCCGCCTGCTTGCCCAGAGGGCCTGCGGGCCCCGTGAAGGGCCAGACCACGACGCCGTTGGCCCCCGAGGTGGCCAGCATCTGGCCCTTCGAGAGGAAGGCGAGGCTTTTCACCTTGGCCGGGTAGCCGCCCATCTTCAGGTTCTTGTCGTCCGCGACCCGCCAGCCGTGCAGGGCGTTCTCCTGCATGGCGCTCATCAGGAACTTCCCGTCGGGACTCCACGCCAGGGCGATGTGGCTTCCGGCCCACTTCAGGATCTCGGGCTTCTGCTCGGCGATGCGGGCGTACCAGAGCCAGGCCCCGCCGTAGGTGGCCGCCGCCAGGCGGCGTCCGCGGGGATCGAAGGCCAGGTCGGTCACCGACCGTTCGTGGGCGAAGGCGCGCCGGAAGGCGGGGTCGGCGGCGTCACGGACCTGGACCTCCCGCCCCGACGCCCAGGCGATGAGGCCGGACTGCGGGCTGGTCGCAAGGGCGTCGATCCAGCGCCCCGGCGCCCTCTCGAGGGTCTCGCAGCCGGACGGGCGGGTCCAGACCAGCGCGCCGTCGTCGCCCCCGGTCACGATCCCCTGGCCCGTGGGATGCACGGCGGCGCAGAGCACGGCCCCGTCATGGGCCGGGTGGACCGCGCCGTCCTCCGAGCGGACTGTCCCGTCGCCCAGGGCGAACCAGGCCCGGTCGGCGGAATCGAAGAGGGCGGCGGTGACGAAGGCGTCGAATGCATAGGTCATGCGCCTCAATAGCCCCGCCGGAGCGTCGAGGGGAGGGGGCGCGTCCGGTTGGGGCTTTACAATCCCGATCCGATTGGCGAAGGGTTTTTCAACACAGCCGGACGTCCAGGGGGCGTCCCGAAGGGAAGGATTGTCTCATGGGTGCGAAGCTGGGCGGCGGAGGCGGCGGGCGTTTCGATCTCGGCCAGAACAGCGACATCAACGTCACGCCGTTCGTCGACGTGATGCTGGTGCTCCTCATCATCTTCATGGTGGCGATCCCCGCCGCCACGGTCTCCATCAAGCTTGACCTGCCGCCGGCCGTGCCGCCGCCGCCCGGGACCAAGACCGAGGAACCGACGGTCATCAACATCCAGAACGGCGGGGTCTTCATCGGCGAGGCGGCCACCACGGTCGAGCGCCTCCCGGCGGACCTGGCCCGCAAGCTGAACAAGCCGGACCCGACCAAGGAGCGCGTCTACATCCGCGCCAACCGCGACGTCCGCTACGGCGACTTCATGCGCGTCATGAACACCCTGCAGGGCAATGGCTACTTCCAGGTCGCGCTGATCAACGAAGAGCTCTGATCCCCGCGGATCGTGAGGTAAAAGGGCCCGCCCGGGCGACCGGGCGGGCCTTTTCCTTGTCCGGAAGGGATCCCGGGCCGCTCTGTCCGGTCAGGCTGCGCAGGCCTCGAATCCCGACTTCAGGGCGTCCACGTCCAGGTTGCGGCCGATGAAGACCAGCCGGGAGACCCGCGGCTCGTCCTCGCGCCAGGGGCGCTGGAGGTCGCCTTCCAGGATCATGTGGACGGCCTGGAAGACGAGCCGGCGATCCTCGCCGGCGACGCTGATGATCCCCTTGGCGCGAAGGATGTCCGGACCCTGGGTCTGGAGGACGTCATTGATCCAGGCGCTGACCCGGGCGCCGTTCATCGGCCGGTCGAGGGTGAGCGAGACGCTGGAGATGCCCGCATCCGCGGCATGGTCGTGAACATGGCCGTGGCCGTGGTCGTGTCCATGATGGTGCGCGTGCCCATGGTCATGATCGTGGTCGTGGTGGTCGCACGACTCGTCGTGGACATGTCCGGGCTCGCCGTGCGCCGGGTTGAGGAACTCCGGCTGCAGCTCGGTGATCCGCTCGAGGTCGAAGCCCCCCCGGCCGAGGATCATCTCGAGCGGCACGTTCGATCTCTGGGCCCGGTGGATGGGGGCGAGGGGGTTCAGGCGACGGATGCGCGCCTCGAGGTCGCGCAGCTGGGCCTCGGTGACGAGGTCCGTCTTGTTCAGGATGATCTGGTCGGCGAAGGCGATCTGCTCGACGGCCTCCTTCGAGTCGCCCAGGCGCAGGGGCAGGTGGAGGGCGTCGACCACGGTCGTCACGCTGTCCAGCTCGGTCCGGGCGCGGACGTCGTCGTCGACGAAGAAGGTCTGGGCCACCGGGCCGGGATCGGCGAGGCCGGTGGTCTCGACGATGATCGCGTCGAACCCGCCCTTGCGCTTCATCAGGCCCGAGAGCACCCGGATCAGGTCGCCGCGCACCGTGCAGCAGACGCAGCCATTGTTCATCTCGAAGACTTCCTCGTCGGCGCCGACGATGAGGTCGTTGTCGATCCCCACCTCGCCGAACTCGTTGACGATGACCGCATAGCGCCGGCCATGGTCCTCCGAGAGGATCCGGTTCAGGAGGGTGGTCTTGCCGGCCCCGAGGTAGCCGGTGAGTACGGTGACGGGTGTCTTCTGGCTCATGGCTTCCCATCTAGTCCTTCGGGCCGCCGGGGGAAACCTCGGAGGCGACCACGCCGCCCGGGCCGTTGGACCTTCCCGCCGTCGCGTGTTACAAAGTTACAGATCCTGTCCTTCACGCCATCCCCGGGGTGCGCCCGCCTTGACCCTCGCCCGCCTGCCCCTCGACGAGACTGCGGTCCCGGCCCAGGCCGCGCGCAATGAAAGGCGCACCTGGCTCGCGGCCCTGCTCGTGGCCGTGGCCTCCGGGGTCCAGGTCGCCGCGGGCCTGGTCTTCGGGTCGGTGGCCCTGGTCGCCAACGGCGCCCACTCCGGCGCCCATGTCGCCGCCCTGGCGGTCGCCGGCGCCGCCTACCGCGTGGCCCGGGCCAACGCCCACAACCCGCGGCTGGCGCATGGCGCCGGCCGGATCGGCGACCTCGCCGCCTTCGCCAACGCCGTCCTCCTGGCCCTCGCCGCCTTCGGCCTGGCGATGGAGAGCCTGTCGCGGCTCGTGACGCCGGAGGTCCCCGACTATCCCGCCGCCCTCTACGCCGCCGCCGGGGGACTGGCGCTGAACCTCGCCTGCATGGCCCTCCTGCGCCCCGGGCCTGCGGATCGCCGCGACCCGTCGGGGGACATCAACCTCTCGGCCGCCCACCTGCACGTGGCCGCCGACGCCGCCGTCGCCGCCCTGACCCTCGCGGGCCTGTTCGCGGCCTGGCGCCTGGGCTGGGCCTGGGCGGACCCGGTCGCGGCCCTCGTCGGCGCCGGGCTGATCGCCCATTTCGCCGCCACCATCCTCCGCCGCGCCGGGGCCGCCCTCCTCGACATGCGCCAGTCGCCCGCCCTCGAGGCTGAGGCGCTGCACCTGCTGGAAGTTGCGGGCCTTGAGCCTGAGGAGGTCCGGGCCTGGCGGACCGGGCCGGGCCGCAGCGCCCTCGCCGTCCGCCTCAGGGCGCCTGCCGAAGAGGCGCCGGCCCGGGTCCACCGGGCGCTGGAAGGCCTTCCCGGGGTCAGCCGCATCAGCCTCGACCTCTCCTGAGCCGGCCCGGCTTGACGCCGCAGGCCGGATCAGGGCTGAAACACGCATGCCTTCGTCCCGGCCCGGAATGATCCTGCCGCCGCCGCCGCCCCGTCCGGGGCTGGCCTGGCGCGCCCTCGGACCCTTCTGGATGGCCGCAGACGCGGCCTGGATCGCCCCTGCAATGGCCGGCTACGCCCTGCGGACCCTGCCGGGCCGCCTGCGCCGGGCGCCCGAGGCCGCCCTCGACGTCGCCGTCTCAGCCCTGCTCCTGGGTTTCCGGCGCCCTGTGGCGACCCTGTCCGCCGCCCTGGCCGTGACCATGGGCCCGATCGCCGCCGCCGGGGCGGCGCCCCTGTTCCGCACCCTGGAGACGCCGCCGGCTTCTCCCCTGCGCAAGGACGCCGGTCCCGCCCCCCGCCGGGCCCCGGACCTCGCCACCCGGCCCGCTCCTCCGGCGCCGCCGGAACTCCAGGCCCGGCTCGCCAGCCTGGACCCCGGCTTCGCCCGGCCGGTCGGCATCGCGGTGATGGACGTCCAGTCCGGATGGCTCGCCGCCGCGCAGGGCGACCGTCCCTTTCCCCAGCAGAGCGTTTCCAAGCTCTGGGTGGCCCTGACGATCCTGGACCAGGTCGACGCCGGGCGGCTCACCCTCGACCAGCCGGTGATCCTGACCGACGCCGACCGGAGCGTCTTCAACCAGCCCGTGACCCACCTGATCGAGAACGGCGCCTTCGAGACGACGGTCCGCGACCTCATCCGCCGGGCCCTGATCCAGTCCGACAATGCGGCGAACGACAAGCTGATGGCCCTGGCGGGCGGGCCCGCCGCCGTGCAGGCCTTCCTCGCCTCCCGGGGCATTTCGGGGATCCGGCTCGCCGAGGACGAGCGGCGGCTCCAGTCGCGCATCGCCGGCCTGACCTGGAGCCCCGAGCTCTCGACCTACGGCGCCTTCGAGGCGGCCCGGGCCCGCCTGGACCCGGAGGCGCGCGCCGCCTCGCTCCAGGCCTATGTGGAGCAGCCCTTCGACGGTGCGACGCCGGCGGGCGTCGTCCGGGCCCTGGCGGCCCTCCACCGTGGCGAGCTCCTCTCGCCGGCCTCGACCGACTTCGTCGTCGAGACCCTGGGGCGGGTGACGACAGGCCCCATGCGCCTGCGCGGCGGACTTCCCCCCGGGTGGAAGGCGGCCCACAAGACGGGAACCGGCCAGGACTTCCGCGGCGAGACCTTCGGCCTGAACGACGTGGGGCTCATCACGGCGCCGGACGGGCGCACCTACGCCGTCGCGGTCCTCGCCCCGCAGGTCCCCAAGGGCTCGCCCGAGCGCCTGCGCGTCTTCCAGGATGTCTCGGCGGCCCTGGCGGCCCACTGGAGCGGACAGGCCCTGGCGGGGGCCGGAGAGGGGCCTGCCGGGCGGGCCGACTGAACCCGCGCGCGTTGACTCGGACGGGTGCGTCTGTATAAGAGCCCGCTTCCGCCCGCGGGGTTCCCTGCGGGCGCCATTTTCTTTGTTACTTCTTCGGGACGCCAATCATGTACGCGGTGATCAGGACCGGCGGCAAACAGTACCGGGTCGAACCCGGCGACGTGCTGGTGGTCGAAAAGCTGGGCGGCGAGCCCGGTGCGGACGTGGCCTTCTCGGACGTCCTGATGCTCGGCGACGGCGCCGCGGTCACCGTGGGCGCGCCCACCGTCGAGGGCGCCGCGGTCAACGCCACCCTGGTCGAGACCCGCAAGGGCGAAAAGGTCCGGATCTTCAAGAAGACCCGCCGCCAGGGCTATCGCCGCACCCGCGGCCATCGCCAGACCGAGACCGTGCTGCGCGTCACCTCCATCACCGGCGCCGGCAAGACGGCCGCCTGGGATGGCGTTGTCGACCTGACGCCGAAGGCCCTGCTGGACGCCAAGGCCCGCAACCTGAAGGCCGTCGTGGCCTCGCTGGAAGCCGCCGCCCCGGTCGCCAAGCCGGCCAAGGCGCCTGCCAAGGCCAAGGCTCCCGCCAAGGCGAAGGCCGAGGCCGCCGAGGCCCCGGCTCCGGAGGCTGCGGCCCCCGAGGCCAAGGCTGCTCCCGCAAAGAAGGCCGCGCCGAAGAAGGCCGCGGCCAAGAAGACCGACGCCGAATAAGCGTCGGACCCAGAGTTTCAGGAGGCCCCCATGGCTCACAAGAAATCCGGCGGTTCCTCGCGCAACGGGCGCGACTCAGCGGGCCGCCGCCTCGGCGTGAAGAAGTTCGGCGGTGAAGCCGTCCTCGCCGGCAACATCATCGTGCGCCAGCGCGGCACCAAGTTCTTCCCGGGCGACAATGTCGGCATCGGCAAGGACCACACCCTTTTCGCGACCGCCAACGGCGCCGTGAAATTCATTACCAAGCGTGATGATCGCACCTACGTCTGCGTGGAAAACGCGGCCGGCTGAGGCGGACCCTTTTCCGGTCCGCCTGCCTGGCGGACTGGATGACCTCCTGAAGCGGGGAGTCCGGACGCCGGGCTCCCCGTTTTCGCATCAGGTCCCCGCAGAGGGGCCGGGAGGTTCCCCAAATGCGCCCCGTCCGGATCGACCCTGTCCTCGAAACGCCCCGCCTGCGGCTGCGTTCGCCGCGCCGAGCTGACGCGGTCCGGATCGCCGCCCTTTGCGCCGATCTCGAGGTGGCGCGGACCACCGCCCGGATTCCCCATCCCTATTCGCTTGCGGACGCCGAGGCCTTTCTGGCCTCCGGAGACGGCGTGGATCCGGCCCTCGAGGCGCGCTTCATCCTCGATCATCCGGCTGAGGGCCTGATCGGCATGCTGTCCTTCTTCGGGGACCCGGCCCCCGGGACCGAGATCGGCTATTGGCTGGGTCGGCCCTATTGGGGGGCGGGGCTGATGACCGAGGCGGTGAGGGCCGCCCTGTCCTGGGCCGCCCGGGACTGGGGCCGGACCTTCGTGCGCGCCTGGCGGCTGGACGAGAACCTGGCCTCGGACGCCGTCCTGGTGAAGGCGGGTTTCCTCTACACCGGCGAGCGTCGGCAGACCTCCGTGCTCTCACGCGGGGAGGACCTGCCCTCGCGCGGGATGATCTGGTTGGCCTGATTTTGCCTGCGAGACGTGATAGGGCGGGGCCATGAAGTTCCTGGACCAGTGCAAGATCTATATCCGCTCGGGCAACGGCGGCGGCGGCGCCGTGTCCTTCCGGCGGGAGAAGTACATTGAGTACGGGGGACCGGACGGCGGCGACGGCGGCCGGGGCGG
>JAPOKE010000049.1 GCA_029977805.1 Phenylobacterium parvum
CCTGGTCTCCGGCGCGATCGGCCGCTGGACGGGCCAGGTCGGGATCTTCCCGGGCCGCCCCTGCTATCGCTGCCTGGTGCCCGAGGTCCCTCCGGACGCCGAGACCTGCCAGGCCGTCGGCGTCGTCGGGGCCCTGGCCGGCGTGATCGGGGCGATGATGGCGCTCGAGGCCGTGAAGCACATCACCGGCGCCGGCGAGGACCTTTCCGGGCGGCTCCTGGTCTATGACGCCCTGTCCGCCGTGACCCGGACGGTGCGCGTGGCGCCCGACCCCCACTGCCCGGCCTGCGGCGCGACTCACGCCGGCGGGGCGTAACGCACTCCGGCCCCCGGCCCCAGCGGCCAGTCGAACACCACCCAGAGCCCCGTCATCAGGGCGCCCGCCGCCATGAAGGCGAGGGCGTAGGGCAGCATGAGGGCCAGCAGGGACCCGACACCGACGGAAGGGTCCCAGCGCCGGCAGAAGCCGAGGATGAGCGGAAAATAGCTCATCAGGGGCGTCATGATGTTGGTGAAGCTGTCCCCCATCCGGTAGGCGGCGGTGGTCATCTCCGGGCTGATGCCCAACAGCATGAACATCGGCACCACGACGGGGGCGAGGGCGCTCCACTTGGCGCTGGCCGAGCCGATGAAGAGGTCCAGGCCCGAGGAAAAGCCGAGGACGCCGAGCAGCAGGGCCGGCGCCGGCAGGTCCAGGACCTCAAGCACATGGGCGCCGTTGATCGCCGCGATCGGCCCCAGGCGCGACCAGTTGAACATGGCCACGAAGTGCGCCGCGAAGAAGGCGAAGACGAGATAGGGGGCGAGGGCCCTCACGCCTTCGGTCATCATGGCGAAGACCTCGCGGTGGGAGCGGATCACCCCCGACCCGGTCCCGAAGGCGATGCCGACCGCGAGGAAGAGGACGAGGAAGCCGGCGATCAGGGCGCTGTAGAAGGGCTGGAGGGCCGCTGTCCCCGCCTTGGTCTCGTCGATGAGGGGGGTGAAGCCCGGCCAGAGGGCCAGGGCGGCGAAGCCCGCCGCAACGCCCAGGGCGGCCAGGCCGGCCCGCCGAAGGCCCCGCTGCTCCGCCTCGCTCGGTCCCGACCGGGCGAGCTCGGCCTGGAGCTCGGGATCGCCCCCGCCGCCCCAGGGGCCCAGCCGAGGCTCGATGATCCGGTCGGTGACGAACCAGATGAGGGGGGTGAAGACCGCCACGATGGCCAGGATGAACCACCAGTTGCCAAGGGGGTTCATGGTCCAGGACGGGTCGATGATGCGGGCGGCTTCCTGGGTGAAGCTGAACAGGAGGACGTCGATCTGGCCGGGCGTGATGTTGCCTGCATAGCCCCCCGAGACCGCGGCGAAGGCGGCGGCGAGGCCGGCCAGGGGGTGCCTTCCGACCGCCGCGTAGAGCAGGGCGGCGAGGGGGATGAACACCAGGTAGGCGGCGTCCGAGGCATGGTGCGAGACCATGCCGATCAGGGCCACGATGGGGGTCAGCCACCGGCGGTCCGCGCCGCGCAGGCTGGCCCGGATCAGGGCGCTGAAGAAGCCGGACCGCTCGGCGACGGCGGCCCCGTACATGATGGTCAGGACAAGGCCGAGGGGGGCGAACCCGGTCAGGGTCTTCGCCGTCTCGGTGAAGAGCCGGGCCAGGTTGTCCTCAGACAGGAGGCTCTCGGCGGTGAAGACCAGCCGGCCATCGGTGATTTCGCCCCAGGCCGGAGCGGTCTCGCCCTTGAAGGGAAGGGAGGCCGTCCAGCCCAGGCTCGCCCCGATCCCGGAGAGGACGATCAGCCCGCCGATCAGCCAGACGAAGATCATCACCGGGTCCGGGAGCCTGTTGCCCAGGCTCTCGATGCGGTCGAGCAGGGTGCGCCGCGGCGCGGGGGGAAGGGCGTCTGGGGCGGCCAAGGTCGTCTCCGGTCCTCAGGTCAGGAGCGGACAGGCGCCCCCGCACGCACTTAGGCGCGGCCGCCGGCGGTTCAACCCGCCCGCGCCAGGGGATCCCGGATCAGAGCATGGAGGGCAGCACCCGGTCAGGCGGACGATGCCCGTCCATCCAGGTCCGGATGTTGATGATCACCTTCTCGCCCATCTCCGTCCGCGCCTCCACGGTGGCGGAACCCAGGTGGGGCAGGAGCACGGCGTTGGGCAGGCCGAGGAGCTTGGGGTTCACCTGCGGCTCGAACTCGAAGACGTCGAGCCCCGCCCCGGCGATGCCCCGGGCGGCGAGGAGGTCGGCGAGGGCGGACTCATCGATGATCTCGCCGCGGGCCGTGTTCACCAGGATGGCGTGGGGCTGCATCAGCTTCAGCCGGCGCGCCGACAGGAGGTGGTAGGTGGCCGGCGTGTGCGGGCAGTTGACCGAGATGATGTCCATCCGGGCCAGCATCTGGTCGAGGCTCTCCCAGTAGGTGGCCTCGAGTTCCTCGGCGATCCGCGGGCTCACCGGCGTGCGGTTGTGATAGTGGATCTGCATGCCGAAGGCGCGGGCCCGGCGGGCCACCGCCTGGCCGATCCGGCCCATGCCGATGACGCCCAGCCGTTTGCCCGAGAGCCGCCGGCCCATCATCCAGGTTGGGGCCCAGCCATGGAATTCCCCGGCCTCGATGGAGCGGGCCCCCTCAACGATCCGGCGCGAGACCGCCATCATCAGGGCGAGGGTGAGGTCCGCGGTGTCCTCGGTCAGGACGCCGGGGGTGTTGGTGACGGTCACGCCGCGCGCCGCCGCGGCGGCCACGTCGATGTGGTCGACCCCGGCGCCGAAGTTGGCGATCAGCTTCAGCCGCTCGCCGGCCGCCTCGATCACCCCGGCGTCGATCCGGTCCGTGATGGTGGGGGCCAGGACGTCGCAGCGGCCCACCGCGTCGACCAGGGCCTCGCGGCTCATCGGCGCATCCGACAGGTTCAGCTCGGTATCGAACAGTTCGCGCAGGCGGGTTTCCACCGCGTCCGGCAGCCGCCGCGTCACGATCACTTTCGGCTTGCGGTTCGGCATCAGCGGAAGGGCTCCGAATTCCAGCGTCCGGCGAAACGGCGCTCTGGCGCCTTCGCCCGTGAACCTCTAGCAAAGAGGGCATGAACGGCCAAGGTGAGCCTTCCCTGCGCGGGCCTCGCGCCGCTGTCCTCTCCCTGATGGCGGCGGCCTTCGCCCTGTCCCCCCTCGGCGCCGCCGCCCTGGCGGACGGGCGCGTGACGCCCTCCGGACTGCCGGTGCCGCGCTATGTCACCCTCAAGTTCGGCTCGGTGAACGCCCGGTCCGGGCCCGGGGACGACTATCCCGCCCTCTGGGTCTACCGGGTTCGGGGCCTGCCGGTGCAGGTCATCGCCGAGTCCTCGGAATGGCGCCGCATCTGCGACCCGGACCGGGGCGTCGCCTGGGTCCACATGCGGACCACGGATGGCCGGCGCAATGTCCTGCGGACGGCTCCGGGCCCCCTGGCCGTGCAGTCTGCGCCCCGCGACGACGCCCGCACCCTGGCCCTCCTCCAGCCCCGGGCCCTCGCCGCCCTGCAGCGCTGCGAGGCGGGCTGGTGCCGGATCAAGGCGGACGGGGTCTCCGGCTGGGTGCGCGCCGCCGGGATCTGGGGGGTCGACGAGCGGGTCCAGTGCGCCCCGCCCCGCCCGGCCGCCCGTTGAGCGGCCCACCCGCCTCTGATAGAGCGGGTGATCTGCGTCCGGCGGTGCTTCGCCGGGCGACCCTGTTGAAGTGACGCGCGGAAGGGCGAGCCATGATTCCCGGCGCCAAGGCCAAGGACCACTATTCCCGGGAGGAGCTCCTGGCCTGCGGACGGGGCGAGATGTTCGGGCCGGGCAACGCCCAGCTGCCCGTCCCGCCCATGCTGATGTTCGACCGCATCACGAAGATCGCCGAAGAGGGCGGGGCCTATGGCAAGGGCCATGTCGTGGCCGAGCTCGACATCCGGCCGGACCTCTGGTTCTTCGACTGCCACTTCATCAATGACCCGGTCATGCCGGGCTGCCTCGGCCTCGACGCCATGTGGCAGCTGGTCGGCTACTTCCTTGGCTGGTCCGGCGCGCCGGGCAAGGGCCGCGCCCTGGGCGTCGGCGAGGTCCGCTTCACCGGCCAGGTGACCCCGAAGGTCAAGCAGGTCGTCTATCGCATCGACCTGAAGCGCGTGATCATGCGCAAGCTGGTGCTGGGCATCGGCGACGGCGTGATGGAGGCCGACGGCAAGGTGATCTACGAGGCCAAGGACCTGCGGGTCGGCCTCTACGATCCCAAGGATCTGGTCTGATACCGGCGTATCTGGGGGAACAGGGCATGCGGCGCGTCGTCGTCACCGGCATGGGCATCGTCTCATCCATCGGCAACACCCTGGACGATGTCCGGACCTCCCTGCGCGAGGCCCGGTCCGGGATCTCCGCCGCGCCGGAGTACGGCGAGCTCGGCTTCCGCTGCCAGGTCCACGCCGCCCCGGACATTGACTGGGAGGCCGCCGTCGATCGCCGCGCCGCCCGGTTCCTGGCCCAGGGCACGGCCTTCGGCCACATCGCCATGGAACAGGCCATCGCCGATTCCGGCCTGGGCGAGGCCGAGGTCTCGCACGAGATGACCGGCCTGATCGTCGGTTCCGGCGGGCCCTCCACCAAGGCCATCATCGAGGCCGCCGCCACGGCCCGCGAAAAGGGTCCCAAGCGCGTCGGGCCCTTCGCCGTGCCCAAGGCCATGAGCTCGGGCGTCTCGGCCGTCCTGTCGACCTGGTTCAAGATCCGCGGCCTGAACTATTCCATCTCCTCGGCCTGCGCGACCTCGACCCACTGCATCGGCGCCGCCTATGAGCAGATCGCCCTGGGCAACCAGGACGTCGTCTTCGCCGGGGGCGCCGAGGAGCTGCACTGGACCCTCTCGGTCCTGTTCGACGCCATGGGCGCGATGAGCTCCAACTTCAACGACCGGCCCGCCGTCGCCAGCCGCGCCTACGACGCCGACCGCGACGGCTTTGTCATCGCCGGCGGGGCGGGGATCCTGGTCCTCGAGGAACTCGAGAGGGCGAAGGCCCGCGGGGCGAAGATCTACGGCGAGATCGTCGGCTACGGCGCCACCTCCGACGGCTACGACATGGTCGCCCCCTCGGGCGAGGGCGCGGTGCGCTGCATGCGCCTGGCCCTGTCGCGGGCCGGAAACCGCAGGGTCGACTACCTCAACCCGCACGGCACCTCGACGCCGGTGGGCGACATCAAGGAGATGGAGGCCGTCCGCGAGGTGTTCGGCGACGCGGCCCCCGCCATTTCCTCCACCAAGTCCCTGACGGGCCACAGCCTCGGCGCCGCCGGCGCCCAGGAGGCGATCTATTCCCTCCTCATGCTGAACGGCGGCTTCCTCGCCGAGAGCGCCCACATCGAGACCCTCGACCCGGCCTTCGAGGGCCTGCCCATCCTGCGCCGGCGCGAGGACCGCCAGGTCGAGACCGTCATGTCCAACAGCTTCGGGTTCGGCGGCACCAACGGGTGCCTGGTGATGTCCCGGGTCTGACCCGAACCCTTTCCCGACCCATCAGGAGACGCGAAGTGGCCGACGACTACGACATGCCCCGGGGCGAGCTCATGAAGGGCAAGCGCGGGATCATCACCGGGGTGGCCAACCACCAGTCCATCGCCTGGGGCATCGCCAGCCAGCTGGCCGCCCAGGGCGCCGAGATGGCCTTCTTCCACCTGCCGGGCATGGAGCGCCGGGTGCGCCCCCTCGCGGAGAGCGTCGGTGCGACCGTCATCGAACCCGTGGACGTGACCGACGACGCCAGCATGGACGCCGGTTTCGCCGCAGTGGAGGCGGCCTTCGGAAAGATCGACTTCTTTGTCCACGCCCTGGCCTTCGCCCCCCGGGACCAGATCAAGGGCTCCTTCGTGGAGAACGCCACGCGGGAAGGCTTCCGCACGGCGATGGACATCTCGGCCTACAGCTTCGTGGACTGCGCCCGGCGGGCCAGCCGGATGATGCCGGACGGCGGCTCCCTCATCACCCTGACCTATCTGGGCTCGGAGCGGGCCATCCCGAACTACAACACCATGGGCGTCGCCAAGGCCGCGCTCGAGGCGGCCACCCGCTACATCGCCCGGGACCTCGGACCCCAGGGCATCCGGGTCAACGCCATCTCCGCGGGGGCCATGCGCACCCTGTCCCTGGCGGGCATCTCGGGCGGCCGGTCCATGCTGGCCCAGGGCCGGGCCCTGTCGGCGCTGCGCGAGGACACCTCCATGGAGGGCGTCGCCGGCGCCGCCCTTTGGCTCCTCTCCGACCTCGGGCGCTCGACCACGGGCGAGGTGGTCCATGTCGACGCCGGCTTCCACATGATGGGCCTGCCGGACGACTCCGAGGAGGGCTGAGGCCCCCTCAGGCCCCGTAGGCCCGCACGAACCGGCTCGCCGCCTCCCGGGCGATGCGGTCGATGACGGCGGGCGTCAGGTCAGAGTCCACTCCCAGGAGCCGTCCGGTCTGGTGCGATCCGATCACCATGCCGGCGAAGAACTCCGCCGCCAGGGCGCAGTCGTCGACCCTCAGCCGGCCGGCCCGCGTCTCGCCGTCCAGGAAGGCGGCCAGGCGCGCGCGGGAGGTCCGGGCCCCGGTCTCGAAGAAGGTGCGCGCCAGGTCGGGCATCTCCGCGGCGCCCTGGATGTGGATGCGGAGCAGGGCGATGGAGGAGGGCGTGGCGATGGATTCCAGCACCACCCGGGCATAGCCGGCCAGGGCCTCCTCGGGCCCCTCGCCCGATCCCGGACTGTCCAGGTGGGCGGTGATCTCGTCGACGCGGCGCTCGACGAGGATGCGCACCAGCTCGGCCTTGGAGCCGAACCGGTTGTAGACGGTCTGCTTGGAGACCTTGGCCCGCCTGGCGATGTCCTCGATGGACGCGCTCATGCCGCGCTCGGCCAGGGCCTGGCGCGCGGCCTCCAGAATGGCGATGCCCTTGGACTCGTCGACCTGGCCCAGACGCCTGGGCATCAGCTTCCTACTCCGGGTCGCCTGGGACTCTTGCGGCCCATTGCTTCCCCCCTCCCTCTGCACTCGGGAGCTTCCCGTCTCCCTTGGCGCTACCTTGCGGCGCGCCGGCGCGCCGCACAACTCCAAAGTGGACCGAAACGTCCATGAAAGGAGTCCTGGCTCTCTTGCGGACGCCGGGCCGGACGGAGGGACTGGACGCCGGCGCCCCGGCGGCGGCATATCGCGGCATGGACGCCGACGTGATCATCGCCGGGGCCGGCATGGCCGGCGCGACCCTGGCCCTGGGCCTGGCCCGCAGCGGGCTCAAGCCCCTGCTGGTCGATCCCCAGCCCTTTGACGCCCAGCTGGCCCCCGCCTTCGACGGCCGCGCCTCGGCCATCGCCTATTCCAGCTTCCGCCAGTGGCGCGTCCTGGGCCTTGCCGGCGCCCTCGAGCCCCAGGCCGAGCGGATCAACGAGATCCTGGTCCCCGACTGCCGTACGCCCGGCCCGTCGGCCGGCGCCCCGGCCCCGGCCTTCCTGCGCTTCGACGCCGCGGAGATCGCCGACCGGTCAGAGGGCGAGCCCCTCGGCTACCTGATCGAGAACCGCCGGATCCGCGCCGCCCTCGCTGAGGCCGTCCGGCGCGAAGGGGTCGAGGTCCTGGCGCCCGCCCGCGTCGCCGGCGTCGAGTTCACCCCCGGCGCCGCCCGGGTCCGGCTGGAGGATGGCCGGGTCCTCGCCGCGCCCCTCGTGGTCGGCGCAGAGGGCCGGGTCTCGACCGTGGCCGCCGCCGCCGGCATCCGCAGCACGGGCTGGACCTACAGCCAGACCGGGGTGGTCGCCACCGTCCGCCTCGACCGGCCGCATGGCGGCGTCGCCCACGAATACTTCCTGCCCTCGGGGCCCTTCGCCATCCTGCCCCTGACCGGCCAGCGGGCGAGCCTGGTCTGGACCGAGCCGCCGGCCCGGGCCGAAGCCCTGAAGACCGCCCGCCCCGAAGCCTTCCACGCCCACCTCCAGCGCCGGTTCGGCGACCTGATGGGCCGACCGCGGCTGGACGGGGAGGTCTTCACCTATCCCCTCTCCCTGCAGTTGCCGGAGGCCATCACCGCACCGCGGACGGCCCTGCTCGGGGACGCGGCCCACGGCGTCCATCCCGTGGCGGGGCAGGGGCTCAATCTCGGCCTGAAGGACGCCGCCGCCCTGGTCCAGGTGCTGGTGGAGGCGGTGCGCCTGGGCGAGGACATCGGCTCGGAGGTCGTCCTCGACCGCTACGCGCGCTGGCGCAGCGTCGACAACATCGGCCTTGCGGTGGCGGCGGACGCCTTCGTCCGGCTCTTCTCCAACGACAACCCCGTGCTCCGCGCCGCCCGCGGCCTCGGCCTGTCGGCGGTCAACCGGATCGGCCCCGCCCGGCGCTTCTTCATGCAGGAGGCGGGGGGCGCCGTGGGCGACCTTCCCCGCCTGCTCCGCGGCGAGGCGCCCTGAGCCGGCCTCAGAGCTCGCGGGCTTCCTCGGGCAGCATGACCGGCACGCCGTCGCGGACCGGATAGGCCAGCTTCGCCTTCCGGCTGATCAGCTCGCCGGCGGCGCGGTCGTATTCCAGCGGTCCGTGGGTCACCGGGCAGACCAGGATCTCCAGGAGTCGGGGATCGAGTCCCGGGTCCAGGGACGGGAGGGGCGCGGCTTCCGGGGGCGTATCGGTCATGGGGTCCTACTGCAGGGTCTCGGGCCCGCCGTCGTCGTCGCCCAGGGCGTCGATCTCCAGCAGGGCGGTCAGGACGTCCTGGCGGTCCGCCCGGTCGGGCGCCTCGAGGAGGGCCTGCTTCTCGGCCGGCGAGAAGGGCAGACTCATGGCCAGGCCCGCCACCAGCTCGTCCAGGGGTGCGGCGTTCAGGGCGGACTCATCCACGTCCAGGTCGCGCCGGTTCAGGTAGGCCCGCAGGGCCTTGGCCAGCCGGGTCCGCTCGCCGCCCGTGCGCCGCCCGGGCTCCAGGTCGTCGGTGAAGGGCCCGAAGTCGGCCCGCACCTGGCGGTAGGGCGTGGGCAGGTCCAGCTCCTCGGCGATCCGGAACCGGCAGACCCCGGTCAGGGTGATCAGGTAGTCGCCCTCCGAGCCGTCGCGGAACCGGGTCACCCGCCCGGCGCAGCCGATGCGCGCCAGGCCGGGCCGCGCCCTGTCGCCCCCGGAGGTCTGCACCATGCCGATCATCCGGGCGCCGCCCATGACGTCGTCAAGCATGTTCAGGTAGCGGGGCTCGAAGATCCGCAGGGGCAGTTCCGCGCCCGGCAGAAGCAGGGCCCCGTCCAGCGGGAAGACCGGCAGGGTCTGCGGCAGCTCGATGCGGAGGGCCCGGGCGGGCTTGGGGGGCGGCGGCATGGGCGTCAGGAGAACAGGATGGCCGACAGGCGCCGGCGGCCCTGGCGCGCGAGGTCCGAGGCCGCCCCGGCCGCCTCGAAGACGGTCAGGAGCTGGGCCCGGGCGGCGCCCTCGTTCCACTCGCGGTCGGCGGCGATGATCTGCAGGAGGTGGTCCATGGCCGCCTCCAGGCGACCGGCCCCGGCCAGGGCGCGGGCCAGCTCGAAGCGGGCCTCGTGGTCGGCGGGATCAGCGGCGAGGCGGGCCTCGAAGGCGTCCGTCTCCGCCGGCGCGGCGCTGGCCAGGGCGAGGGCGGCGCGCACGCTTTCCAGGCCGGGATCCTTGGCCCCTTCCGGCGCCATGGCGGCGATCTCGGCGGCGCGCTCCGGGTCGCCCCCTTCGAGGTAGACCCGGGCCATCCCGCCCAGGGCGCGGACGTCCTGCGGGTCGGCCTGCAGGACCCGGGCGAAGGCCTGGGCGGCGGTGTTGAGGTCGCCGGCCTCCAGGGCCTCGCGACCGGCGGCGATCAGCTCGTCCGCGGCGTCCGCGGGCGCCTGGGCGGCCAGGCGCTCGACGAAGGCCTTGATCTGGCTCTCCGGCAGGGCGCCCGTGAAACCGTCCACCGGCCGGCCGCCGACAAAGGCGAAGACCGCGGGGATGGACTGGACCCGGAGCTGGCCGGCGAACTGGGGGTGCTGGTCGATGTCGATCTTCACCAGCTTCACCTTGCCCCGGGCGGCCGTGACGGCGCGTTCGATGGCCGGGCCCAGCTGCTTGCAGGGGCCGCACCAGGGCGCCCAGAAGTCGACGATGACCGGCGTCTCCCGGGAGGCCTCGATGACGTCGGCCATGAAGCCGGCGTCCGTCCCGTCCTTGATCACGCCGGCCGGGGCGGCGCCGCCGGCGGGGGCCAGGTTTTCACCGATCAGGGCCATGGGGGTCTCCTTGGGGTAGTTGAGGCGGCAAGATGGACCTTCCGGGCCGAGGCTTCAACGCGCGGGAAGCGCGGCGAGGGCGAGGCGGGGGAAATCCACCACCAGGGGCTCGCGGCCCAGGTGCGCGAGGAAGGCCCTCAGCCCCGCCTGGTCCACCGTGGTGGTGGCGGTGTTCTCGAGGGGATGGAAGCTGACCTGGTCCGCCTCCGCCAGGGCGAGGTCCAGCACCAGGCGCACCCGGTGCAGGGGATCGTTGGCCAGGGCGAAGAGGGTCACCGAGCCGGGCGTCACCCCCAGGACCTCGGCCATCTGCTCCGCCGGGCCGAAGGACAGCCGGGCCGAGCCGATCACCCCGTGCAGGCGCTTCAGGTCGATGGCGGTGTCGTCCTTCGCGCAGACCAGCCAGAGGTCGCCCCTGGCGTCCTTCAGGAACAGGTTCTTGGTGTGGGCGCCGGGGATGCGGGCCTTGACCGCGCCGCCCTCGCCCACCCGGAAGACCGCGGGATGGTCCAGGGTGGCGTGGGCGATCCCCAGCTGGTCGAGGAGGTCAAGGAGGCCGGCGCGGTCGAGCATGGCGCTCCTTACTCCCGCCCCGCCCGCCGGAAAAGCGGTGGACGCTGCGCGCGCCCCCTCGCTAAGGGGAAGGGCAGGACAGACGAGGACCGGGAGCCCGCCATGGAGCTCGAGTGCTATCCCACCGCCGACCGCCCGCCGGAGATCGTGCCCGGCCGGCCCCAGCGCGCCTGGATGGACAAGTTCGCCGCCCGGCATCCCTACCGCTGCCTGCCCCTGTCCATGGCCAACACCACGGGCTGGGAGATCCTCTGCCCCATGAGCTTCACCGCCGAGTGGAACGGCGGGGTCATGCAGGAGGACATCACCCTCACCCCCGACCGGCCGCATCCCGAGTTCCACCGCTTCGTGATGAGCCACTTCTCCTCGGGCGTGGTGACCATGCATCCGGGCTATCTCTTCCGCCCCCCGCCGGGCTGGTCGGTCCTGGCCCAGGGTCCGCCCAACCACGTGAAGGACGGCATCCAGCCCCTGTCGGGCCTGGTGGAGACCGACTGGCTGCCCTTCCCCTTCACGATGAACTGGATCTTCACCCGCCCCGGGCGCGTGCGCTTCGAGAAGGGCGAGCCCTTCTGCTTCATCACCCTGATGAAGGACCGCGAGATGGCCGACTTCCAGCCGGTGATCCGCTCCATGGCCCGAAATCCCGAGCTGCGCGGCCAGTACGAGGCCTGGGAAAAGCACCGGGCCGAGTTCAACCGCCGGATCATGCGTTTCGAGCCCGAGGCCACCAAGGAGGCCTGGCAGCGCTTCTACTTCCGCGGCGAACTCCCCGACGAGACCGGCCCGGCCCCCGCCGAGCACGTCAACAAGCGCCGCCTGAAGACGCCGCGCTTCCTCGGCTGAGACCCGCTTGCCAAGCCCGCGGGCCTCTGCCATAAGCCGGCTCCCGAACATCGGGGCCCCCAACAGGGCCTCACGGAGCGCGGGCGTAGCTCAGGGGTAGAGCACAACCTTGCCAAGGTTGGGGTCGGGCGTTCGAATCGCCTCGCCCGCTCCAAAATCGGAAATCCGCTGGTCAGACGGTCCCCGGGTTCCCGGACCGCCCTAACGACCGCGACCCGCACCGAGCCCGGAAGCCAAGACCGCATGCCCCAGCCCAAGTTCACGTACACGGAGCGCCAGGAGGCGTCGGCCGCCGCCAAGAAGGCGATGCTGGAGCGTCTCAAGCCCCGGCCCCATGTCATGGATCCCGACCTCGAGGCCCGCAAGGCCGCCGCCGCCGCCTTGGCGGCGTCAATCGCCAGGGGCCGTGGAGCCGCTGCAGCCTGGGGCCTGAGGGGCGTTGGCGCCGCCGCCCGGGGGGCGAGGGGCCGCTGGCCCTCGGCGATTCGATCCACGGGGGTTTCCAGAAGGGTCGCATCGACGCCGGCCTCCGCCCAGAAGGCGAGCACGCTTTCGGCGGCGGCGCTGACCGACCTGCGGTTCATCTTCGGCGGATTCCCCCTGCTGGCGGCGGGACCGGCGGCATTCGCGCTTGACCCACCTTGCGTAAGCTATTGATAAGGCCCCAAGGGAACAAGGCCGGGCGCTTGGCGACCGGCGCACCGGAGCTTGCAAGATGAGCGAGACCCTCGAGCGCGAGGCGATGGAATACGACGTGGTCATCGTCGGGGCCGGCCCGTCGGGCCTGGCGGCGGCGATCCGCCTCAAGCAGATGGCCGAGGCCGCAGGCGCCGAGATCTCGGTCGCCGTCCTGGAAAAAGGCTCCGAGGTCGGCGCCCACATCCTCTCGGGCGCGGTGATCGATCCCAGCGGCATCTCCGAGCTCCTTCCGGACTGGAAGGAACTGGGCGTTCCCCTTGAGACGGCGGTCACCAAGGACAAGTTCCTGATGCTCGGCCCGGCGGGTGAGCTGGACGTGAGCTGGGCGCCCTTCCCGAAGTGGATGCTGAACCACGGCAACTACATCGCCAGCCTCGGCAATGTCTGTCGCTGGCTGGCCCAGCATGCAGAGGGCCTGGGCGTCGAGATCTATCCCGGCATGGCCGCCTCCGAGCTCGTCTTCAACGAGGACGGCTCGGTCAAGGGCGTGGTCGCCGGTGTCTTCGGCATCGGGAAGGACGGCCAGCCTGGCCCCGACTACCAGCCCGGCATCGAGCTGCATGCGAAGTACACCCTGATCGGCGAGGGCGTCCGCGGCTCCCTGGCCAAGCAGCTGCAGGCGCGCTTTGACCTGAACAAGGGCCGCGAGCCCCAGAAGTACGGCATCGGGATCAAGGAACTCTGGAAGGTGCCGGACGCCGCCTTCCAGCCTGGCCTGACCCAGCACACCTTCGGCTGGCCGCTGGACAACCAGACCGGCGGCGGCTCGTTCATGTACCACTTCGGGGACAACTACGTGGCCATCGGCTTCGTGGTGCACCTGAATTACAAGAACCCCTACCTCTCGCCCTTCGACGAGTTCCAGAGGTTCAAGACCCACCCGGCGATCCGGCCCTATCTCGAGGGCGGCGAGCGCATCGCCTACGGCGCGCGCGCCATCACGGAAGGCGGCGAGCAGTCCCTTCCCCAGCTCTATTTCCCGGGCGGGGCCCTGCTGGGCTGCTCGGCGGGCATGGTCAACGTGCCGCGCATCAAGGGCTCCCACAACGCGGTGAAGAGCGGCATCCTGGCGGCCGAGGCGGCCTTCGGGGCCATTCAGGCGGGCCGCGGCGGTGACGAGCTGGTCGAGTACGAGACCGCCTACAAGGCCTCGTCCATCGCCAAGGAGCTCCACGCCGTCCGCAACTTCAAGCCCCTGTGGTCGAAGTTCGGGACCATCCCCGGCCTGATCCTCGGCGGCGCCGACGCCACCCTGGCCCACATGCTCGGGGGCTTCTCCTTCTTCGGCACCCTGAAGCACGGCAAGTCCGACGCAGAGTCCACCGGCCTCGCCAAGGACTATCAGCCCATCGCCTATCCCAAGCCGGATGGGGTCTTCAGCTTTGACAAGCTGTCCTCGGTCTTCCTGGCTTCCACCAACCACGACGAGGCCCAGCCGGCCCACCTGCGCCTGACGGACGCCTCGACGCCGATCCAGGTCAACCTGCCCAAGTACGCCGAGCCCGCCCAGCGGTACTGCCCGGCTGGGGTCTACGAGGTCCTGACGGAGGACGACGGGTCGAACCCGCGGTTCCAGATCAATTTCCAGAACTGCGTCCACTGCAAGACCTGCGACATCAAGGATCCCTCGCAGAACATCACCTGGACGACGCCCCAGGGCGGCGACGGGCCCAACTACCCGAACATGTAGGCGGGCTTGCCGGGGGGAGCGAACAGGTGAACACCCGCTCCATGGCTCGGTGGAGACGAGGAAGACTGGGTCGCGCAGCGGCGCGGCTGGCGGCGGCGGGTGTGCTCGCAGCGCTGGCCGCCTGCGCCTCGGCCCCGGGGCCGTCGGCCCCGCCGGATTTCTCCACGGCCTCCCCCTACGGACAGTTCCTCGCCGGCCGCGCGGCGCTCAACGCCGGGCGTCACGGAGATGCGGCGCGCTATTACGGCGCCGTCCGGAGCCTCGACCCCGACGCCGCCCCGATCGCTGACGAGCGCGCCTTCGTCGCAGCCCTCCTGGCCGGGGATGTGACCACTGCGGCGAAGATCGCCCCGACGGCCGCGACCACCTCGCCTCCGAACCTGTCGCTCAGCCGCCTGGTCCGGGCCGTCGAAGGCATGTCCAGCGGGCGCACCAACCAGGCCCAGGCGCTTCTCGCCCCCGAGGGCGCGGTCTTCCCGCACCGGTCCGCCATGGCCCTTCTCGCCCCCTGGGCCGCCGCCATGGCCGGCGACCGGGAGGGCGTCCTCGTCCGGCCCCAGTCGCCCGGCGACCGGATCGTCGACGTCTTCGGCCTCCTGTCCCAGGCGCGCCTCTTCGAGCGGGCGGGGCGGTTCGACGAGGCCGAGACCAATTTCAAGGTCCTGGCGGGCGGCGACTCCCCGGGCCAGGCCTCCGTTTTGGCCTATGGCGGCTTCCTCGAGCGGCGGAAGCGGAGCGCAGAGGCCATCGCCCTCTATGACAGGCTGCTGGCGACGGATCCCCGCAATGCCGCCGTCCGCACCGCCCGCGCCCGTGCTGCGGCCGGGCGGGCCGAGGTCCAGCCCACCCTTCGCCAGGGCGCGGCCCAGTCCCTGACCCCCGTCGCGGCCACCCTCATCGCCGCTGGCCAGGACCAGATGGGCCTCGCCTATCTCCGGCTCGCCCTGCGGCTGGATCCCGGCCAGAACAGCGCCTGGCTTCTGGTGGGCGACCTCCTCGAGGGCGACGGTCTCGTCGACGAGGCGCGGGCGGCCTATGCCCGGGTGCCTCCGGCGGCGCCGGAGTTTTCCGCCGCGCAGGCCAAGCTCGCCTGGAGCCACCAGCGCGCGGGCGATCGCGATACCGCCCTGCGCCTCGCCCGCGAGGCGGCGGCCGGGGGCGACGTGGACGCCGCCATCAATCTCTCCGACCTCCTGAGGGCCAATGACAGGTTCTCGGAGTCCGCCGATGTCCTGAACCCGGTGATTTCGGGGGGCGCGCCGGACTGGCGGCTCCTCTACGCCCGCGGCGTCTCGCTGGAGCGGGCCGGACGCTGGCCCGAGGCCGAGCGAGACCTCAAGGCGGCCCTGGCCCTCAACCCCGACGAGCCGGAACTCCTGAACTATCTCGGCTACACCTGGATCGACCGGAACGAGAACCTCACCCAGGCGCTGGAGATGGTGCGCAAGGCGGTCAGCCAGAACCCGCGCTCGGGCGCCATGGTGGACAGCCTGGGCTGGGCCTACTTCCGCCTCGGGGACTTTCCCAAGGCCGTCGAGACCCTGGAGCAGGCCGTCGAGCTCGAGCCGGGCGATCCGGAACTCAACAACCACCTTGGCGACGCCTACTGGCGTGTCGGACGCCGGGACGAGGCGGGCTTCCAGTGGAAGCGGGTCCTGACCCTCGATCCCGACCCCAAGATCCGCGCCGAGGCCGAGCGCAAGCTGGCCCAGGGCCTGCCGCCGGCCTCCGCCCCCCGCAAGCCCTGACCCCCTGCATGACCGCAAGCGCCCTCGCGCCCGCCAAGGTCAACCTCTACCTGCATGTCGGCCCGCCTGCGGCGGATGGCTTCCATCCGCTCCAGACCCTGATGGTCTTTGCGGACATCGGCGACGAGGTCTCCCTCGCCGCCGTGGCGAGGTGGGACCCCGGCCGTAAGGCATGGGCGGCGCTCGGCGCACTTGGTGGGAGCGTGCACCATCTCCACGTGCGCGGTGCCTGCGTCTTCGCGTCCG
>JAPOKE010000004.1:0-3997 GCA_029977805.1 Phenylobacterium parvum
GCCCTGGCGCCCGGACCGGCAGGGCGGGCCGCAGGGGATGGGAGACCAGGCCCGCCGGCGTCACCTCGAGGATCTCGCCCGGGGCCATGCGGCGCAGGGCCGGGAAGATGGTGGCCTCTCCGGTGGTGTAGGACAGGCCCAGGAGGTCCTCCGCGGCCGGGGCGTCCATCACCGGGTCGATCAGGCCGGCGGCGAGGAAGGCCCGGGGCTCGGAGGCGAAGATCACCGCCCCGTCGCGCTCCAGCAGGTAGAGGGGCTTGATGCCGAAGGGGTCGCGGACCAGCCAGGTGCGGCCATCGCCCCCGACCAGGCAGAAGGCGTACATGCCGCGCAGCCGGCGGAAGGCGTCCGGCCCCTCCCGGGCGTAGAGGTGCAGGAGGGGCTCGAAGTCCGAGCCGGTGGCCAGCAGGGGCCCGAGCCCATGGTCCTGGGCCAGCTCCAGGTAGTTGTAGATCTCGCCATTTCCGACCACTACCGAGCCCGCGGCGTGGAGCGGCTGCCAGCCGCCCTCCAGGTCGATGATCGACAGGCGGGCGTGCCCCAGGGAGGCGCCGGGCAGGGTCTCGGTGCGGATGCCGTCAGGACCCCGGTGGGCCAGGGCGGCGATCAGGTCGGCGGCGAGGCGCTCGCCGTTGAGCACGCCGGCGATGCCGCACATCAGCCCGCCCCGTACTCGGCGAAGAGGTCGCGCCAGCGGGCGACGACGGCGTCGCGGGAGAACTCGCCGGCCACCCGGGCGAGGCCCGCCCGGGCCAGCCGCGCCCGGGCCGCGGGATCGTCCAGCAGGGCGCGGGCGGCCTCCGCGAGGGCGACGGGATCGTCGACGGGGACGAGCCGGCCGTCCTCGCCGTCATGGATGAGGGCGGAGGGGCCGGTCGAGGCGGCCGCCACCACCGGCAGGCCATGGGCCCAGGACTGGATCACCACGTTTCCCAGGGGCTCGTAGCGGGAGGGAAAGAGGCAGAGGTCGGCCGTCCGGTAGAGGGCCGAGGCGTCCGAGCGCCAGCCGAGGAACCGCACCCGGGGCGACAGGCCAAGCCCCTCGGCCAGGGCCTTCAGACGCCCCTCCTCGGGACCGGCGCCGGCGATCCAGAGGAAGGCGTCGGGCAGTCGGACCAGGGCCTCGAGGGCCACGTCATGGGCCTTGGCCTCGTGCAGGCGGCCCATGGCGAGCAGCAGGGGGGCATCCTGGGGGGTGTCGAGGCCTGCGCGCTCCACGGGCCGGGCGTCCTCGGCCGGGGCGGCGAAGTTGGGAATGCAGCGGACCCGGCCCGCCGGCCATCCCTGGGCGACGATCCAGTCGGCGATGTCCTCGGTATTGGCGACCAGCCCGTCGAAGCCCCGGTAGTACTTGAGGTTGTAGTAGCCCCCGAGCCGGCCGATCCGCGCCCAGGGCCCCGGGGGCGCATGACGGGCCGCCCGGTTCATCCAGGCCAGGGCCAGCCGTGTCCCGGAGCGCCGGGCGAAACGTCCTGCGAGGGGAGTGGTGAGGACGTCGAGAGGCCCTCCGAACCTGAGGACCCGGGTGGACACACCCGCCTCATCCAGAGCCGCCTGCCGGCCGGCGTTGGCGCGCAGGGCCACAGACTGCGCCACGCCGGCCTCCGCCAGGGCCGAGACCAGGTCGACGAAATAGGTCTCCGCGCCGCCTTCGCCGGCCGTTCCCAGGAGATGGAGGACGCTCATCGCAGGTCCGACCCTAGCAAGCCGCGCCCCGCTTCCCAAGCGGCTTGAAGCGCGCCGCGCCAGACCCTATAAACCGCCCCTCGCCGAAAGGCCCGGCGGCTGGGTAGCTCAGATGGTTAGAGCGGTGGATTCATAACCCACAGGTCGGCGGTTCGATCCCGCCCCCAGCTACCACTTCCCGGACATGTCCCCCTAGATCACCCAGCCCGACCCGAGGCTGGCGAGGGAGACTCCCACCAGGATCACCTGGTCGCCATTGCCCATGTCGAGCACGACGTCCGCCCCGACCTGGGAGACGGTGTAGGACGGCGCGCCCTCCAGCTTCAGCCGGTCGCCCTGGGCGAAGTTGAAGTCGGTGATGCGGTCGATGCCGGCCCCGGAGAAGCTGTAGAACAGGTCAGCGCCCGCGCCGCCGCTGATCGTGTCGTTCCCGCGGTCGCCCCAGAGCCAGTCGTCGCCGGACCCGGCCATCACAGAGTCGTCGCCCTGCCCGCCGCGCACCCAGTCATTGCCGGCGCCCCCGTCGACCGTGTCGGCGCCCATGTTGCCGTAGACGATGTCGAAGGCCGCATCGCCGAAGATCAGGTCGTTGTCCTTGCCGCCGACGACCCAGTCCTCGCCGTCATTCCCGCGCAGGGTGTCATTGCCCATGTTGCCGTTGATGTCGTCGAAGCCCGTGCCCCCGGAGACCGAGTCATCGCCAGCGTCCCCGCGCAGGTAGTTGTAGCCGGAGGCATAGCTGATAGTGTCGTTGCCCTCGAGGCCATACACCGTCTCACCCCCCGAACTAGAGATGGAGTCGGCGCCTGTGGTGCCGCGGATGTAATCCCACTCCACGACGAAGTAGAGGCTGTTGGCGGGGTTCACGTCGTTCCATTTGTAGGCCACGCCGATGCCGCCCGAGGGCTGGGGCCAGGACTGCAGGCCAAACGCCATGGCGTCCTGAACCCCGCCGTAGTTGTCCGGTTCGATCCCGAGGGCGCCGGCGCCCCAGTTGGAATAGCCGGAGGAGACCAGGGTCCCGTCGCCCCATCGCCAGGTCCCCTCGACGTCGGCGTCCGAGCCGCCCAGCCAGAGGTAACGCGCCCCGCCGCCGTCAGACGCTGTCGGCGCCGTGTCGAGGCCGGTCTCCAGCTGGGTCATGGAGACCAGGCCCTGGTTCTCGGTCGAACTGGTGATGTAGGCGAGGTGGCCGCCCTGGGCTTCGGCCCAGGCCTTGGCCGCGGACCAGGTCATGGCCGTCTTGACGATCTGGTAGGTATGGCTCGCGAAGTAATAGGTCCCCAAGATGCGGGCTCCCCTGAAAACGTGACAGGCCGACAAGCGGCGGTTCGGGTAAACGCCCGGTCAAGCCTTAGGCCAAATGCAGGTTAACCCTTTGCCGTTTCGCCGAAAACGTTCCAGCCCGCGAAGCGCGGCACCTTGGGCAGGAACCCGCACTCGGCGCCGGCCGTCGGGAAACCGGCGCCCTCCAGCAGGGACTCAATGGGACGGGTCAGGCGGCACCCGCCGGCGAGGCGCTTCCAGACCGGCTCGATCCGCCTCTGCCAGCGGGCGACGTCCGCCTCGGGGGCGAGGCCATGCTCGCAGTAAAAGAGACGCCCGCCGGGCCTGAGGACCCGCATGGCCTCGGCCAGGGCCTGTTCCGGGGAATGGACAGAACAGAGGGTGAAGGTGCAGACCACGCTGTCGAAGCTGTCCGCGGCGAAGGGCAGGTCCTCGGCGACGCCGGGCAGGATCTCCACCGGAAGTCCCTCGGGCCGGGGCGCGGCCTCGGCCATGGCCCGGAGCTCAGGCGCCGGATCCACGCCGCTGACCGAGGTGACGCGCGCCGGGTCATAGAAGGCGAGGTTGAGGCCCATGCCGACGCCAAGCTCCAGGACCCGGCCCGAGGCCCGGGGGACGAGGCGCGACCTCTGGCGCATCATCTGCGGGCCGGAGCAGGCGCAGGACAGGAATTTCGGCAGGATCGTCCGCTCGTACCAGCTCGCCATCGCCCGTCCCCTCCCGGATCACATTCCCGCAGGATGCCCGGCGCAGGGACCCCTGCCTAGAGGGTCAGGCGGCGGCGACCGTCCCATCCCCGCCGAGGGCGAGGGTCTCCCGCACCACCTGCAGGAGCTGGTCGGGCTTCATGGGCTTTTCCACCACCCCGTTCATGCCGGCGCCGAGATAGGACGCGGTCTCCTCGGAGTCGGCGTTGGCCGTCAGGGCCAGGATGGGCAGGCGGGCGGCCGGTCCGGGCAGGGCGCGGATGGCGCGGGTCGCCGCGATCCCATCCATGACCGGCATCTTGATGTCCATCAAAGCC
>JAPOKE010000004.1:4006-51734 GCA_029977805.1 Phenylobacterium parvum
GGGCGTCCGCCCGACGGGCTCCGGCAGGGCGCGGATCTGGCGGGTGGCGGCGACGCCGTCCATCCGGGGCATGCGGATGTCCATCAGGATCAGGTCGAAGCGCCCCGAGGCGGCGGCGGCCACGGCCTCCTCCCCGTCCTCGGCGGGCTCGGTGGTGCAGCCGAACATGCTGCAGAGGGTCTCGGCGACCATCCGGTTGGTGGCGTTGTCGTCGACGACGAGGATGTGGGCGGCGCGGTCGGTGCCCTCGACCTCGGCCGGCCGCTCCGGCGGCCGGTCGGCGCGGAAGGCGAAGCTCAGGGTCCCGCCCTGGCCCGGATTGTGGAGGGTCCGCGCCCGGCCGCCGAGGCGGCGCAGGATGTGGCGGCCCAGCATGAAGCCCATGGCGGCCTCGAGCCCGAACATGGCCTCGATCTCGCGGACATCGAGTTCGACGTCGGCGTCGGCCCCGCCGGCCGGCGAGCGGACCCGCCCCTCGAGGATGATGTCCTCGCCGGACTCGCGGACCCGCAGCATGGCCTCCACCGCGCCCCGCTGGACGCCGGACAGGGCGTGGGCGAGGAAGCCGTCGAAGACCTGGAGAGTGCGGTCGGCGTCGATCATGGCCGCGCCCTCGGGCGGACCATCGTAGGAGACGAGCAGGGTGACGCCCGAGCCGGCGAGCCGCTGGCGCCAGCGGTCATCCAGCCGGTCGACAAGGTCGCGCAGCGCCACGGGTCCCGGCGTCAGCGCCAGGGTGTCGGACAGGGCGGCGCGGATGTCCGAGGAGGCGGCGGCGATCCGGCGGACCGACTCGGCCGAGGCGGCGACGCCCTCGACGCAGGCCCGCGCGTCGGCGGGCGACAGGGGGCCGGCCAGCCGGGAGGTGAGCGCCAGGATGGAGTCCATCTGCTGGCGGATCTCCTGGGTCACGCGATCGAAGAGATAGTCCGGGGCCGACATGTCCTGAGATGAGCCTTCTGCCTCGCGCGGCATCCTGAGGGGGCAGCCTTTCCTTAAAGTTAAGGCTGAAACAATCCCGGGCGATGCGCCGAAAGGAAAAGGGGCCCGCGGTTTCCCGCGGGCCCCCAGGGTCTTCCCGGACCCGGCCGGAGGCCGGATCCCAGCGCCTTACCAGGTCTTGGAGACGCCGATGCCGAAGGTGCGCGGCTCGGTGTAGAAGGCGTTCCGGAACAGGCCCGAGGAGTCATCCGTCAGGTAGGTGTCCGTGATCGCTTCCTCGTCGGTCGCGTTCTTCACGAAGGCCTCGACCGACCAGCCGGTGTCCGGATTGGCCACCGAAAGGGTCAGGTTGACGTTGTCCCAGCCCTCGATCTTGTCCGGAACCGAGTTGTAGATCCGGGCGTAGCTTTCGGTCTGGTGGTAGTAGTCAGCCCGCGCCACGGCGGCCCAGCCATTGTCCATTTCAAGCGTGTACTGCGCGCCGAGCGACACGGTGAAGTGCGGCGCGTTCGGCAGTTCCTTGCCCTTCAGGTTGACCGAGACCCCGTCGTTGGCGGGGCCAAAGGCGCCGGCGCAGACCTGGAGCAGGGCGAAGGGGTTGCTGAGGTTGTTGGACACCGTCAGGGCCGTCGCCGCGGTGGCCTTGGAGACCACGCAGTTGGCGGCGTTGCTCGCCTTGACCGTCACCAGGTTGGGGTCGCCCTGGGTCCGGTCGAAGACGTCGATAGATGTGCCGCCGGTGATCTCGCTGTCGAGCCAGCCGATGCTCGCGTTGAAGCGCAGGGGCTGGATGGGGTTCCAGATGGACTCCAGCTCGATGCCCTTCACCTTGGCGTCGATGTTCTCGTTGATCGAGGTCCGGTTGACGATCTTCGACACCTGGTAGCCGGTGTAGTCGTACATGAAGAACGTGCCGTTCAGCTGCAGGGTGCCGTCCAGCAGGGTGTTCTTCGAGCCGATCTCGTAGGCGTTGATGAACTCAGGCTCGAAGGTGGCGTTCAGGCCCGAGCAGTTCTGCGCGCAGGCCGGGTTCAGGCCGCCCGCCTTGTAGCCCCGCGAGTAGAAGGCGTAGATCAGCGACTGGTTGGTGAAGGAGAGTTCCGGCTTCCAGTCGAAACCGAAGCGGCCGGTCATTTCCTCGAAGTCGACGGCCAGGACCGGGGGCGTTCCGGCGGGAGCGCCGAGGACCCCGACGCCCGGAGCGCCGAGCGCCACGGCGTAGTTCTTCTGCTCCTTCTCATCCTTGGTCCAGCGCAGGCCGAGGGTCCACTTGAAGTCTTCCATCATCTCCCAGTAGAGCTCGCCGAAGACGGCGGTGGAGGTGAGGGAGTAGGGCGCGTAGTTGTCGTAGTAGTTGTGGCCCGAGCGGTTCGGTTCCTTGTTCGGGTCAATGGCGACGCAGGGCGCGGCCGATGCGCAGTTTGCGTTACCCGTGCTCAGGAAGTTGTTCACCTGATACCAGGCGGTGCCGGTGTTGAACATCACGTAGTAGTCACCCTCGGCCGAGAAGTCGAGGTAGAGGGCGCCGACGTTGAAGTTCAGCGGTCCGTCGAAGGACGACTGCAGGCGAAGTTCCTGGCTGAACTGCTTGTTCGACGAAGCGGAGATGTCGCTCGTCGTGAAGCGGTTGTAGGCGCCGTTCTGCGGATCGTTCACGACGCCGTTCGGGAACAGCGAGGGATAGATCGTGCTGGCGTAGCCGGGAACGCCCGCGAACACGTTGACCGGGTTCGGCGTGGTGTTGAAGTTCGTCGACGGCGTGTAGCGGTTGTAGTCCTGCCGGGTGTACAGCCGGGTCCGGGCCTGGTTGGTCAGCGAGGTCAGCTGCAGGTTCTCGGCCACGTCCCACTCGAGGTGGAGCTGGACGATGTCCGTATCGGCCCGGTAGATCGGGTCAAAGGTGGACTCGATGTCGCGCACGTCCTTGGACTGCATCTTGCCGGCGTAGGCGTCGCCGGTCTGGAAGCCGCCGAGGGCGCCGAAGAGGCCGCCCAGGGTGGCCTGGGAGTTCACGGTGCCGAAGACGTCGGAGTCATAGAGCGAGGTCGCCCGGCAGCCCTGGCTGAAAAGGCCGCGCTGGATCTGGCCGACGGGGGGGACCGCCGAAAAGGCCACGCCGTTCACATTGGCCGGGCCGAGGTCCTTGGAGCAGAACTGCTTGCCGATCCGCGAGCGGGAGTCGTCCTCGTGGAACTTGTCGTAGACGACGATGGCCTTGAAGGTGTCGGTCGGCTCGAACTTCACGCTGGCGCGGTAGCCGTACATGTCGCGGGTGTCCGCGTCATTGCCGGTGAAGGTGTTCTCGCCGTAGCCGTCGCGCTTCAGGTACGCGCCCGCGAGGCGAACCGCGAAGGCGTCGCTCAGGGGCACGTTGACCATGCCGCGAAGCTTGATCGAGTTGTAGTTGCCGTACTCGCCCCGGGCCATGCCCTCGAGCTTGTCGGACGGCTTGTTGGAGATCAGGTTGACCACGCCGCCGGTCGCGTTGCGGCCGTACAGGGTGCCCTGGGGACCGCGGAGGACCTCGACGCGCTCGACGTCGTAGAACTCGGTCTCGAACAGGTTGTTGGAGATCAGCGGGGCGTTGTTCAGGTGGATGCCGGTGCCTGCGTCGCCCGAGCCGGCCACAAGCTTGGAGCCGATGCCGCGGATCTGGAAGTTGTAGCCCGTGAAGTTCCCCTTGGAGAAGTTCACGTTCGGGATGGCGAGAACCAGGTTCGGGCCGCCGTCGATTCGGGACTTCTGAAGGGCGTCCTGGGAGAAGGCGGACACGGCGATCGGCACGTCCTGGATGGACTCGGCCTTCTTCTGCGCGGTGACGACCAGTTCCTCGATGGTGGCGCCTTCCTCGGCGGCGAAGGCCGAGGACGCCACGCCGGCGAGGGCGAGGGCCGAAGCGCCTGCAACGAGCAGGGCCTTCATTTGGTTGGACTTACGCATGCAACTCCTCCTGACGGGACGGACTTTGGGGGGATCGCCGTCTCCGGTTTCGACGCCCGCGCGAAGGCGAGCCTGCCAGCGCAGTGCTGGTGATGTGCCGGATGTCAGGAGTCAGACGCACAAAGTCAACGGGCGCCCCTGCGTCAACCTGTCGCCGGGAACGCTCGTGACTGACACTGTTGCCGGAAAACACGGTATTCCTGACTCATCTGTCAGGACACTGGGAATTCCGGTGATCAGGGGCGTCCGGTCCGGTCGCCCCCCGACCCAGGGGAGCGACCGGCCGGCGCAGGTCAGAACTTGTACTGCAGCTCGATCCCGTAGATCCGCGGCGGGGCCACCGAGTAGCTCTTGGTGATGCCCTGGACCTCGGGGGTGGTGGCGCCGGTGGCGGAGAGGATGTAGCCCGCCTCCCGGTTGCCGACGGCGCCGGCGTCGTAGCTGATGTTGTCCGTCAGGTTCTTGCCGTAGGCGATGATCTTGTAGCGGTTGTCCGCCGAGGTCCAGGTCAGGCGGGCGTCGATCTGATCCCAGTCCGGAGCCTCGGTGTACCACCGCTCGAAGACGGTGCCGTACTGCTTGTCACGCCAGAAGTAGCTGAGCGAACCAGCGAGGGACCCCGCCTCGAACTCCCAGGTGTAGTTGACGTTCACCGCCACCTTGTTCTTGGCCGCGTTGGGCAGGGAGTTGCCCTCCAGGCTCTGGGTGCGGGTGTAGTTCACGCCCGCCGTGGGGGTGTAGGCGTCGACCGGGCAGGCGGTCACGCCGCCCGTGACCACGGCGCACTGGGCGAAGGTCAGCAGGGGCTTGGCCTTGGGATCGACGGCGGTCGGGTCCACCGAGTCGACCGCCGTGCCCTCCTGGATCTCCGTATTGTTGTAGGAGTAGTTGAAGAGGATCTGGAGGTTGTCGATCGGCTGCCAGGTCGTCTCGAGCTCGAAGCCCTGCGAGATCGACTCCGGCACGTTGTAGAAGTCCGTGGCCGTGGTCGGTCCGGGACCGAAGGCCGGGACGGCGCCGGTGGACACCCGGGTGATCGGGATCTGCAGGTCCTTATAGGCGTAGTGGAAGAGCGCCATGTTGGTCTGCAGGGTCGGCCCGAAGTTCTTCTTCAGGCCGATCTCGAAGGAGTCCACCGTCTCCTTGTCCGTCGTCGGGAAGTAGCTCAGTACGGTGAAGATACCGATGTTGAAGCCGCCCGACTTGTAGCCCTTCGAATACTTCCCGTAGAGCATGGTGTCGTCATCGGGCTTCCACTCGATGCCCGCCGTGCCGGTGACGGCCTCCCAGCTCTGGCGCTGCTTGCGGGTCGCAAAACCCGTCGCGCGATCATAGGTGGTCGGACCCACCACGCCGGGCTTCAGGACGTCGCCCGAAGACACCACGCTGCCCAGCTGGGTCAGGTCGATGATCGGCGGCACGCCGAGGGCGGAGAAATCGCAGCCCGGGACGGCGAAGCAGGTGATCCGCACCGACTCCTGGCCCCACTTCTCATCGTGCGAGTACCGAAGGCCGAAGGTGGACTTGAACTGCTCCGTCATCTGCCAGTCGATCTGGCCGAAGGCGGCGTAGGACTCGGCGTTGACGTCGGGCCGGTTGTCAAAGCGGCGCGGCCCCTCGGTATGGTTGGGGCAGACCCCGCCCGTCTGGGCGCAGAGGAAGCCGAAGGCGAAGGGCCCGTTCCACTGGGTCTGCGCCTTGTTCTCCGTGTAGACCGGCTGGGTGTAGCGCTGCTTGAAGTAGTAGGCGCCCGCCACCCACTGCAGCGGGCTGTCGTTCGTCGAGATCAGGTTGATCTCGTGGCTCCAGAAGGCGTTGTCCTCCTGGTAGACGAACTTTTCGCTGGGATAGATGGTCAGCGGCCCGCGGGCCCCGAGGGCGGGAAGCGTGTACTGCTGGATCGGCGCCGCGCGGTTGGTGTCCGTCGTGCCTTCGAGGATGTAGTGATAGTGCACGCCGCCGGTCAGGTACTTAATGTCGAAATTGTCGGCGTGGTAGATCCACTCGTTGGCGATGGTCAGGGCCACCGGGAGGGTGACCTTGTAGGGAACCTGCCGGGCGATGGTCCATGGACTGTTGACGGCCGGGTTCTTGCAGCCGCCGGGGTTCAGGTTGACGACGTTGGTCACGCCCGTGTTGATCGGTCCGGTGTAGCAGGCGAAGCCCTGGTTGGGCTGGGTCGCTCCGGGAGGCGAGAAATAGGTCGGCCACTCCTAGGGCGTCCAGGCCCCCGAGGCGGCGCCAGGGCCACCGGCGCCGTTGCGCCACTGGGTGCCGATGACCTTCAGCCAGGTCTCCAGCTTGTCATTGAAGTCGATCTTGACCTGGAGCTCGGTGGTCCACTCGTTGCGGACGTTGCCCTCGTCGGGCAGGCCGGGGACAAGGTTGTCGATCCAGCCGTTGCTCTGGTTGAACCAGTTCCCCGACAGGCGGATGCCGACCTTGTCGTTGATCGGCAGTGAATAGGTGGCCTCGAGGCTTGTCGCCCCGTAGTTGTCGATGCCGAAGCGAGCTTCCCCGCCGGCCTCCTTGGAGGGACGCTTGGAGATGATGTTCAGGGCGCCGCCGATGGAGTTCCGGCCGTAGAGGGTGCCCTGCGGCCCGCGAAGCACCTCGACGCGGTCAATGTACATGGTGGAGGCGCCGGCCCGGACCGCGAAGGTCTCGTAGATGCCGTCGGCGTAGTTCGCGACGGCCGCGTCGGCGGAGAGCACGTTGGTCAGTCGCCCGACCCCGCGCAGGGACACACGGTCCGTGGAGCTGTTATACTGCAGGCCCGGGGTGAAGTTGGTGATGTCCTGGATCGTGTTGATCCCGATCAGGTCACGCTTGGCGGCCGAGAAGGCGGACACCGCCACCGGGACGTCCTGGAGGCTCTGTTCCCGCTTCTCCGCGGTGACGACCAGTTCCTCGATGGTGTTGGACGACTGGGCTGCGGCCGACTGTGCAATCCCCGTCAGTGCAAAGGCAGACGCAGATACGCACAGGATGCGCTTCAGGCTCGACGAACTCATGACTCGATCCTCCCCCCGGTGGAAACAGCCCGGTTTTGATGATTGTGTTTACTTTGTAAAATACTCCGGATACACCCTGAACGCGGGCTTACTATACATTACGGAGAGTTTATCATGGACCCTCCAAGTCAATCCGTCGAAACTCAACATTCTGTGAAGGTGAAGCGCAGCAAAACGAGCTGCATACCGCCCTTTCGGAAACGGGAATCCTTATCGGGTAAGGAAGTCCGCGTTTTTGCGTCGCAGCGAGACCGGGAGTATGGAGGCGCATGATCCGCCCTGATCGCGCCCTCGTGCTGTTTTCCGGCGGGCAGGACTCCACCGCCTGCCTCGCCTGGGCCCTTGATCGCTTTGCGCACGTGGAAACCGTGGGCTTCGACTATGGCCAGCGGCATTCGGTCGAGATGCGGCAGCGCACCCTTGTGCTCGCCCGGATCCGCGAGCGCTTCCCGGCCTGGGCCGAACGGCTGGGCCCGGACCACCGGCTGGACCTCACGGCCTTCGGGGCGATCGGCGACACCGCCCTGACCTCGGATCGGGCCTTCGAGATGGACGCCCGGGGCCTGCCCAACACCTTCGTGCCGGGCCGGAACCTGGTCTTCCTGACCTGGGCGGCCGCCCTGGCCGACCGCCGCGGCCTCGGGCGCCTGGTCGGCGGCATGTGCGAGACGGACTTCTCGGGCTATCCCGACTGCCGGCGGGACACCCTCGACGCCCTGCAGTCGGCGCTGAACCTCGGCATGGACCAGACCTTCGTCATCGACACCCCGCTGATGCGCCTGACCAAGGCGGAGACCTGGGCCCTGACCCTCGGCCTCGGCGGGCCGACCCTCGTCGACATCGTGCTCGAGGACACCCACACCTGCTATGCCGGCGAGCGGGGCGAGCGCCACCCCTGGGGCCACGGCTGCGGGGCCTGCCCGGCCTGCGAGCTGCGCGCCCGGGGCTGGCGGGAATGGGAGGCGGCGGGGCGGCCCGCACTTTCCGCATGAGCTACGCCGTCAAGGAGATCTTCCTGACCCTCCAGGGCGAAGGCGGCCAGGCCGGCCGGGCGGCGGTGTTCTGCCGCTTCGCCGGCTGCAACCTCTGGTCCGGCCGGGAGGAGGACCGGGCGACCGCGGCCTGCAACTTCTGCGACACCGACTTCGTGGGCCTGGATGGCCCGGGCGGCGGACGCTTCGCCGGCGCCGGGGACCTGGCGGACGCCATCGAAGCCGCCTGGCGGGGCGGCGCCGGGGACCGCCTCGTGGTGCTCACCGGAGGCGAGCCCCTGCTGCAGGTGGATGCGCCCCTGGTCGACGCCCTGCACGCCCGGGGCTTCAGCATCGCCCTGGAGACCAACGGCTCCCTGCCCTGCCCGCCCGGGATCGACTGGATCTGCGTCAGCCCCAAGGGCCAGGTCCCGGTGGTCCAGCGGTCGGGCAGTGAACTGAAGCTGGTCTATCCCCAGCCGGGCGTCGATCCCGCCGCCTTCGAGGGCTGGGCGTTCGAGCGGTTCCTGCTCCAGCCGATGGATGGCCCGCGCCTCGCCGAGAACACCCGGGCGGCGATCGACTATTGCCTTTCGCACCCCCGCTGGCGTTTAAGCGTCCAGACCCACAAGACCCTCGGCATTCCCTGACCGCCCCGGCGGTCGACACCGACATGACCCAGCGACAGTACGAGATCACCAAGGCCGCGACCTTCGACGCCGCGCACTACCTGTCCGAGGGGCCGGAGCACCGGTCCTACAGGCAGCTGCACGGCCATTCCTTCCGGGTGGAGGCCTCGGTCCGGGGCGCGCCGGGCGGGCCCGTGGGCTGGGTCGCCGACCTCGCCGACCTCGAGGCCGACCTGCGCGCGGCGGCGGGCGAGCTGGACCACGGGCTCCTGAACGACAAGCCGGGCCTGGAGCGGCCGACCCTTGAGAACCTCTGCGCCTGGTTCGCCGACCAACTGGCGCCCCGCTATCCCGGCCTGTCGCGGATCAGGGTCTCGCGCCCCACCCTCGGAGAAAGCTGCACCCTGACCCTCGGCTGAAGACTCCTGAAGCCCTGGCTCCCTCAATGGGGAGCTCCGGGCGAAGCCGGGTGAGGAGGCCAATCCCCGTCGCCGTTGCCCCCCCAGCCCGCTGTGCGGCCCACCTCCCTCTTGAGGGAGGAATGAACGGGGGATCGCTCCCTTGAGGGCGGAGCCCGGGGCGAGGACGGGAGCCCTACTTGCCCTTGCGGGTCGCCGCGTCGAACAGGCGGTTGGCCTCGTTCCAGTTCAGCACCGCCCACCAGCCGGACAGGTAGGCGCCGCGGTTGTTCTGGTGCTTCAGGTAGTAGGCGTGCTCCCAGACATCGTTGGCGATGACCGGGGCGCCCTTGACCGGGGCGTCGCCCATCAGGGGGTTGTCCTGGTTGGGGGTGCTGGTCACGGCGAGCCGGTCGCCGGTCCAGACCAGCCAGGCCCAGCCGGACCCGAAGCGCTGGGCGCCGGCCGCCTGGAAGGCCTCCTTGAAGGCGTCCATGGAGCCGAAGTCCTTGCGGATCTGCGCCTCGAGCGCCGCCGACGGCTGGCCGCCGGTCCCGGGCGGCGCCATCAGCTTCCAGAAGAGCGTGTGGTTGTAGTGGCCGCCGCCATTGTTCCGGACCGCAGGCGGAAGGTTCTGCACCTCGGCGAGGATCGCCTCGAGCGACTTGCCCTGCAGGGCCGGCGTGGCCTTCACGGCCGCGTTGAGGTTGTTGACGTAGCCCTGGTGATGCTTGCCGTGATGGATGCGCATGGTCTGGGCGTCGATCACCGGCTCGAGGGCCTCGTAGGCGTAGGGCAGGGGCGCGAGGGCAAAGGCTTCCGCAGGCGCCGCCGGGGCGGAGGCGGCCGGCGGGGTCTGGGCGAAGGCGGCGCCGGGAAGCGCAAGGGCCAGGGCGGCGGCGGCCAGGCGGGCGGGTGACGACATCTCGGGCTCCTGCAATCCTGTTTGGCCCCGACAGATGGGCGCCGGCCGGGCCGTCTTCAATCGCCCGGAGGGACGGATCAGCCCACCTGGCCCCTCTGGCGCAGGAAGGCGTCGGCCAGGACGCAGGCGACCATGGCCTCGACCACCGGCACGGCGCGGATGCCGACGCACGGGTCGTGCCGCCCCTTGGTGCGCAGGTCGATCTCCTCGCCGTCGGCGTTGATCGAGCGGCGCAGGGTCAGGATGGAGGAGGTCGGCTTGAAGGCGACCCGGGCCGTCACCGGCTGGCCGCTGGAGATGCCGCCGAGGATCCCGCCCGCATGATTGGAGAGGAAGACGGGACCTTCCGGGCCCATCCGCATCTCGTCGGCGTTCTCCTCGCCCGACAGGGCCGCCGAGGCGAAGCCGTCGCCGATCTCCACCCCCTTGGCGGCGTTGATGGACATCAGGGCGGCGGCGAGCTCGGCGTCGAGCTTGCCGTAGAGGGGCGAGCCCCAGCCCGGCGGGACCCCGGCCGCCTCGACCTCGATGACGGCGCCGGTCGAGGAACCGGCCTTGCGCACCGCCTCGAGGTGCTTCTCCCAGACCGGGACGATCCCGGCGTCGGGCGCCCAGAAGGGGTTCTCCGTCCTCTGGTCCCAGTCGAAGCGCGAACGGTCGATGGCGTGGGGCCCGATCTGGACCACCGCCGCGCGGATCACGACGCCGGGTATGACCCTGCGGGCCACGGCGCCTGCAGCGACCCGGGCCGCGGTCTCCCGCGCAGAGGAGCGTCCGCCGCCCCGGTAGTCGCGCACCCCGTACTTGGCGTCATAGGCATAGTCGGCGTGGCCGGGCCGGTAGGCCCGGGCGATCTCGGAATAGTCGCGGCTCCGCTGGTCGACGTTCTCGATCATCAGCGAGATCGGCGTCCCGGTCGTCACCTGCTCGCCTGTGCGCGCGTCCTCGAACACCCCGGACAGGATGCGGACGGCGTCGGGCTCCTGGCGCTGGGTGACGAACTTCCCCTGCCCCGGCCGCCTCTGGTCAAGGAAGACCTGGATGTCCCCGGCGGTCAGGGCGATGCCCGGGGGACACCCGTCCACCACGCAGCCGAGGGCCGGCCCGTGGCTCTCGCCCCAGGTGGTCACGCGGAAGAGGTGTCCGAAGGTGTTGTGCGACATGCGCCCGGCCTAGCCGCCGTGGGCGCGGAAGAGGGCCAGGGTGCGCTCCCGGGCCAGCCTGGCGCTGGGCTCGTGATAGTCGGTCCGCCGGTCGGACTGGAAGCCGTGGCCGGCGTCGTAGACGTGCACGGCCACCTCCGGGTGCAGCTCGGCCACCCGCTGGACGCCGCCCATGGGGATGCCGTGGTCATGGGCGCCGAAGTGCAGGATGGTCGGGCACTTCGGCTCCAGGTTCGCCATGGTCGGGATCATGCCCCCGTAATAGCCGGAGGCGGCGGCGAGGTCGCCGGACCGGGCCGCCATGGCCCAGGTGACGGACCCGCCGTAGCAGTAGCCGGTCATGAAGACCGGGCCCTTGGCCTTCAGGGCGTCGATGCAGGTCTGGGCGTCCTTCAGCGAGACCTCGAAGTCGTGCAGCTGGCGGGCCACCTGGATGGCGCGCTGCACGTCCTCCTCGGAATAGCTGGCCTCGAAGCCCGGGACCTCGCGGTCGTAGAGGGCGGGGGCGAGGACCTCATAGCCCTCGTCGGCGAACAGGTCGCACTGCTCGCGGATGTGCTCGGTGACGCCGAAGATCTCCTGGATCAGGACCAGGCCGCCCCGCCGCTCGCCCTTCGGCTCGACGTGGTAGACGCCGATCTCGGCGCCGTCGCTCATCCTCATCCGGATCATCCGCCCGCGCACAGCCATGGCGATCCCTCCTTCGTCCCGTGTGCGGCTAGCCATACCTTCGGCGGCCCGCCTGCGCTATAGGGCGCACATGACCGGCAAGCCCCCCATCCCCCCGTCGCCCACCGAGGACGAGTACCTCAAGGCCGTGGCCAGCGCCGACCTGCCGCCCCTGACGGCCGACGACCCGATCGCCCTCTTCGCCGACTGGCTCTCCGAGGCCGTGAAGTCGGAGGTCAACGACCCCAACGCCATGGCCCTGGCCACGGTGGACGGGGACGGCCTGCCGGATGTCCGCATGGTCCTCCTGAAGGACGCCGGCGCCGACGGCTTCGTCTTCTACACCAACCTCGGCAGCGCCAAGGGCCGCCAGCTGGCGGCCAGCGGCAAGGCCGCCCTGCTGTTCCACTGGAAGTCCCTGCGCCGGCAGGTCCGGGTGCGCGGCACGGTCTCGCCCGTGAGCGACGCCGAGGCCGACGCCTACTGGGCCACCCGGGCGCGGCCCGCCCAGCTCGGCGCCTGGGCCTCGGAGCAGTCCCGGCCCCTTCCCGACCGCCTCGCCTTCGAGAAGGCCATCGCCGCCTACGGGCTGAAGTTCGGCCTCGGCAAGGCGCCCCGCCCGCCCCACTGGTCGGGCTTCCGGCTGACCCCCTCGCACATCGAGTTCTGGCGCGACCGGCCCTTCCGCCTGCACGAACGCCTGGTGTTCGACGCCGCCCCCGGCGGCTGGACCACGAGCCGGCTCTATCCGTGAACCCTGAGGCGCCGGACGAGTCGGCGGTCGACGCCTTCTTCTCCGCGCTCGGCGGCCGGCGGATCGAGACGGCCTGCAACCGCATCTACCTCGCCGGCGACACGGCCTGGAAGGTCAAGCGCCCGGTCGACCTGGGCTATGTGGACTTCACCACCCTTGACCAGAGGCGCGAGGCGGCGGAGCGCGAGATCGCCTTCAACGCCCCCGCCGCCCCGGACATCTACCGGCGGGTGCACGCCGTCACCCGCACGCCTTCCGGCCTGGAGCTGGACGGCCCCGGCGAGGCGGTGGACTACGCCGTCGAGATGCGGCGCTTCGACGAGAACGCCGTGCTTTCGGCCCGGCCCCAGGCAGTGGACGGCGCCCTGGCGGAGGCCCTTGGCCGGGAGATCGCCCGGCTGCACGCCGCCGCGCCCCTGCGCCCGGACGGGGGCGGGGCGGCGGGCCTGGGCTACACGATCGATTCCAACGCCCACCTGCTGACCGGACTGGCCGACCGGCTGGGGCGCGATGCGGTGGAGGCGGTCATCGCCGGGACCGCCGCCGCCTTCGCCGCCGCCACGCCCCTCCTGGAGGCCCGGCGCGGGGCGGGGTTCACCCGGCGCTGCCACGCCGACCTGCACCTGGGCAACATCCTGCTGGAGGGCGGGCGACCGGTCCTCTTCGACTGCATCGAGTTCAATGACCGGCTGTCGGACATCGACATCCAGTACGACCTCGCCTTCCTGCTGATGGACCTCGACTTCCGGGGACGGCGCGACGCCGCCTGCCGGGTGCTGGACGCCTGGCTGGACGAGTCCGCCCGCCGCGAGGGCCCGGGGCTGCGCCAGGGCCTGGCCGCCCTGCCCCTCATGCTCTCGGTCCGGGCGGTCGTCCGGGCCCATGTCGAGGCGAACTCCGGCCACGACGCGCCTGGCCGCGCCTACCTGGCCGCCGCCCGGAGCCACCTCGCCCCGCCCCCGGCCCGGCTGCTGGCGGTCGGCGGCATGTCCGGGACGGGAAAGACGACCCTCGCCCGGGCCCTCGCCCCGGCCCTCGGCGCTTCCCCCGGGGCGGTGGTGCTGCGCTCGGACGAGGTCCGCAAGCGCCTCGCCGGCCTGAGGCCCACCGAGCGGGCGCCGGCGTCGGCCTACGGGCCGGAGATGACCGGCCGGGTCTACGCCGCCCTCTTCGCCGAGGCCGCAGACCTGGTCGCCGCCGGGCGGAGCGTGATCCTCGACGCGACCTTCCTGGAGGCCGGGCGCCGGGCCGAGGCCGAGGCCCTGGCGGCCCGCCTGGGACTGTCCCTCGAGGGGCTGTGGCTCGAGGCGCCGGAGGCCGTCCTGCGGGACCGGCTCGCCCGGCGCGAGGGCGACGCCTCCGACGCGACCCCGGAGACCCTGGCCGCCCAGCTCGGGCGTGACGCCGGACCGGTTGCCTGGACCCGCCTTCCTCCCCATCCTGATCTCCCCGGACAGGCCCTCGGCCGCCTGGGGACCCCGAACGGAGACCGCCCATGAAGCGCCGCAGCCTGCTGGCCCTGCCCCTCGCCCTCCTCGCCGCCGGCCCCGCCCGGGCGGCCCGGCCGGCCCCGCGCCTGTCGATCCGCAGCTTCGCCGAGCTGAAGACGCCCCTGCCCCTTCCCTACGACGAGGGCGCGGACGCCACGGCCGCCGTGGACGCCGCGCGCCGCAAGGCCCGCCGCGAGGGCAAACGCCTGCTGATCGACCTGGGTGGCAACTGGTGCCCGGACTGCCGGATCCTGGCCGGGACCATGGCCCTGCCGGAGCTGGACCGCTTCCTGAAGGCGCACTTCGTGACCGTCATGGTGGATGTCGGACGCTTCGACCGGAACCTGCAGATTCCCGCCCGCTACGGGGTCACGAGCCGGCTGCCGGGCGTCCCGGCCCTGATGGTGGTGGACCCGAAGACCGACCGGCTCCTCAATCCCAACAACTTCTCGGCCCTGTCCAACGCCCGCGGCATGTCGCCCCAGGCCCTCGCGGACTGGATCGCCGCCTGGGCCGCCTAGGCCGCAGGCCGCCTACAGGCCAAGGCGGCCGGCGACCTCCTCGCCGATGGCCAGGGAACTCGTGAGGCCGGGGCTTTCGATCCCGAACAGGACGGCGAGGGCCTCGAGGCCGTGGGTCTCCGGCCCGTCGATCCGGAAATCGGGCTGGGGCTCGTCGGGGCCGTGCAGCTTGGGCCGCACGCCGGCGTAGTCGGGCTGGAGCGCCTCCGACGGCAGCGCGGGCCAGAACTTGCGGATGTAGTCGGCGAAGGCCGCCGCGCGAGCCGGGTCCACGGAATAGTCCGGCGCCTCCACGAACTCGAGGTCCGGGCCGAACACCGCCTGGCCGCCGAGGTCGCGGCGGTAGTGGGTGCCGAGGGCGCCGTGGATCGGTGGCGGATAGACCAGGCGCGCGAAGGGCGCCGGGCCGGAGAGCCGGAAATAGACCCCCTTCCCGAAGTGCGCCTTCGGGATCGTCCCGGCGGGGAAGCCGTCGATACGGGCCGCGACGGCCTGGGCGTCGAGGCCGGGCGCCGTCACGAGACGGCCAGCGGTGAGCACGGTGGGATCCGCCCCGCCTGCTCGGATACGCCAACCGCCGCCCGGCAGGGGCTCGGCGCCCTCGAAGGGGGTGGAAAGGGCCACCGCGCCACCGGCGACCTCGATCTCGCCCTGCAGGGCCAGCATGTAGCCGTGGCTGTCGAAGACCCCGCTCTCAGGCGAGATGAGGGCGGCGTCGCACCTGAGTTCCGGCTCCAGGGCGCGGGCCTCGGCGGCGGTCAGGACGGCCATGCCCTCCACGTCATTGGTGCGGGCCTGGGCGAGGATGACGTCGAGCCGGGCGAGTTCCTCAGGCCCGTTGAACACGACCAGCTTGCCGCACCGGTCGAAGGCGACGCCGTGGGATTCCAGGAAGGCGTAGAGGGCCCGGCGGCCCGTCACGCAGAGCCGCGCCTTGAGCGAGCCGGTCGGATAGTAGAGCCCGCCGTGGACGACCTCGGAATTGCGGGCGGAGACGCCCTCCCCGATCCTCGGCCCCGCCTCCAGCACCACGATGGACTGGCCCCGGCGCGCGAGGGCGTAGCCGCAGGCGAGGCCTACGGCCCCCGCCCCCACCACCACGGCGTCGAAGTCGAACCCGGACATGCCCCACGCCTATCCGACCTGAGCGGGAAAGCAAGACATCGCCACCGCCCGCGGGGTGGTCCGGGCGGCTATTGCGCGGAGGGGCGTTTTCAGGGCACAAGCCTGCGCGATCGCGCACCTATCCCCGTTTTTCCGGGAAGATCCATGCGCCAGACCTGCGAGGAGCCCGCGTGCCGGAGAGCCTGGACGCCATCGACGCCCGGATCCTGGACCTGGTCCAGAACGACGCCGGCCTGTCCGTCGCCGAGATCGCCGACCGGGTCGGCCTGTCCTCCAGCCCGTGCTGGCGCCGGATCAAGCGCCTGGAGGACGCCGGCGTCATCCAGCGCCGGGTGACCATCCTGGACCGGGAGAAGCTTGGCCTGTCCTTCGAGGTCTACTGCACGGTCAAGCTGGCCCTGCCGACCAAGGACAACCTCGACGCCTTCGACAGGGCCATCTCCGGCATGCCCGAAGTGGTCCAGTGCGCCACGGTTACGGGGTCGGCCGACTATGAACTGCGCATCGTCACCCGGGACATGCCGGCCTTCGACGCCTTCCTGCGGGACAAGCTCCTGTCCCTGGGACTGGTGTCGAACATCGAGAGCCGCATCGTCATCCGGTCCGTCAAGAACACGACGGCGGCGCCGCTGGGCCTCATCACCCCGCACGTGGCCGGCTGAGCCAGGCGGTCGCCGCTACCGGCGCCGTCACCACAAGGACATGGATGAGGTCGCCCTTCAGCGGCCCGGCCTGGGCGGCGAAGGCGCCCGCACAGACACCAAGCAGGCCAAGCGCCGCAGGGAAGGTGGTGCGAGGCCACAGGAGGAGCAGGGCCCCGGCGACCTCGACGACGCCGGTGAAGAGCCGGAACCCCTGCCCCAGTCCGATCCGCGCGAACTCCTCGACCATGAAGGGGTGACCCGCCAGCTTGGCGCCGCCGGCGAGCAGGAAGATCAGGGCGCAGGCGCCCCTGAGGATCCAGAGCGTCCGCCCATTCGCCGCCGTCGTCATTCGGGTTCCCCTCCCTGTTCGTCAGAGCAGGTAAGACCGACTCCCCGGACCGCGCAATCGCGGGAGTTCAGGCGGCGGCCTTGAGCCCCTTGCGGGTCTGGACCAGGTATTCGCCGCCGGTCCAGAGGGTCAGGGCGGTGGCGATCCACAGGAGGGCGAGGGGCAGGCGGGGCGGAAGCCCCGGAAGGACGCCGGTCGCCAGGACAGCCGCCAGGGCGACCAGCTGCACAGCCGTCTTCCACTTGGCGAGGCCGGTCACCGGAAGCTTCAGTCCCCTCGCCGCCCCCACCTCCCGCAGGGCGCTCACGGCGAACTCCCGGAAGAGGATCAGGCCCGCCGGCAGGGCGAAGGCCGGGCCCGCGCCGGCGGCCATCAGGCCGACCACGGCCCCGCAGACCAGGATCTTGTCCCCGATGGGGTCGAGGATGGTTCCCCAGACCGTGACCGCGTCGAAGCGGCGGGCCAGCCAGCCGTCGAGATAGTCGGTCACCGCGGCGACCACGAAGGCCCAGAAGGCGAAGCGCGCGAGGTCGCCCCCCGGATCCCGGCCCGCGCCGATGGCCACCAGGGCGGCGAACATGGCCAGGGTCAGGAAGATGCGGCCGGTGGACAGGATGTTGGGCAGGGCCTTCATCAGCGCTCCTTGTGGAAGGCGGCGAATATGCGTTCGGCGAGGGCGCGGCTGACGCCCTCCACCTTTTCCAGGTCGTCGGCCGAGGCCCGGGCGACCCCCGCCGCCGAGCCGAAGGCGTGCAGCAGGGACCGCTTGCGCGCCGGCCCGATGCCATCGATCTCGTCCAGCGGGTTGCGCTTCATGTCCGCGGCCCTGCGGGCGCGATGGCTGCCGATGGCGTAGCGGTGGGCCTCGTCCCTCAGCCTCTGGAGGAAGTAGAGGACCGGGCTCTTGGGCTCCAGCATGAAGGGCGGCTGGCCGGGCAGGAAGAAGCGCTCCAGGCCGGCGTCGCGGTCGGGTCCCTTGGCGACGCCCACCACCGGGATGTCGTCCACCCCCAGCTCGGTCAGCACCTCGAGGGCCGCCGCCAGCTGTCCGGCCCCGCCATCGATCAGGACCAGGTCGGGCCGCACGGTGGTCTCACCCGATCCGCCCTCGCGCACCAGCCGCCCGAAGCGGCGTCGCAGGACTTCGCGCATCATGCCGTAGTCGTCGCCGGGGGTCAGGTCGGCGCTGCGGATGTTGAACTTGCGGTACTGGGCCTTCTGGAAGCCGTCAGGCCCCGCGACGATCATGCCGCCGACGGCGTTGGTCCCCATGATGTGGCTGTTGTCGTAGACCTCGATCCGCTCCGGCGGGGCGTCCAGGCCGAAGGACTCCGCCACGCCTGCCAGCAGCCGGGACTGGGCCGATCCTTCGGCCAGGCGGCGCCCCAGGGCCTCGCGGGCGTTGGTCAGGGCCTCGTCCACCAGGGACCGCTTCTCGCCCCGCTCCGGCCGGCGGATCTCCACCCTGCGCCCCGACTTCAGGCTGAAGGCCTCGGCGAGGAGGTCCCGGTCGTCCGGCTCGCAGCTGACGAGGATGAGCTTGGGGATCGGCCGGTCGTCGTAGAACTGGCCGATGAAGGCCGCGAGGATGGCGGGGTCCTCGTCGCTGCGGTCGATCCGCGGGAAGTAGGCCCGGTTGCCCCAGTTCTGGCCGGCGCGGAAGAAGAAGACCTGGACGCAGGCCTGCCCGCCATCGCTGTGCAGGGCGAAGACGTCCGCCTCTTCCAGGCTCTCGGGATTGACCAGGGTCTCCTGGCTGACGGCGGCGAGGGCGCGGATGCGGTCGCGCAGGCGTGCGGCGCGCTCGAACTCCAGGTCGTCGGAGGCGGCCTGCATCTCGTCGGAGAGCCGGGTCATGACCGCCCGGCTGCGCCCGCGCAGGAAGTCCTCGGCCTGGTCCACAAGGGCCGCGTAGTCCGGCAGGGAGATGGCCCCCGTGCAGGGGGCGGCGCAGCGGCGGATCTGGTGCAGCATGCAGGGCCGGGTCCGGCTCTCGTAGACGCTGTCGGTGCAGGACCGCAGGAGGAAGGCCTTCTGCAGGGTGTTGAGGGTGCGGTTCACCGCATTGGCCGAGGCGAAGGGCCCGAAATAGTCGCCCTTCAGGGTGTGGGCCCCCCGGTGCTTGCGAAGCTGGGCCGCCGGATGGTCGCGCCGGATGACGATCTCGGGGAAGCTCTTGTCGTCCCTCAGCAGGACGTTGAAGCGCGGCTTCATCTGCTTGATCAGGTTGATCTCAAGCAGCAGGGCGTCGGTCTCGGTCCGGGTGGTGACGAACTCCATGCCCCGGGTCAGGTCGACCATCAGGGCGATGCGCTGGGTGTGGAAGCGGCCCTGGGCGTACTGCAGCACCCGCTTCTTCAGCGACCGGGCCTTGCCGACGTAGAGGACCTCGCCGCCCTCGCCGATCATCCGGTAGACGCCGGGGCCGTCCGGCAGGCGGCGCACCTGGTCGCGGATCAGGGCCGCCCCGGTCAGGGGCGCGCCTTCGGCCAGGGCGTGGGGTTCGGCGTCCGCGGACATGCCCCACCTATAGGCGACTCCCGCCCCGGAGGGGACCCCGGGACGGGAGCCCCTCAGCCGGGGGGCAGGAGCCCCTTCAGGGCCTCCAGGTAGGCGGCGAAGGCGGCCCGGCCGGGATCCGTGATCCGGACGGTGGTCAGGGGCTTGCGGCCGGAGAAGGTCTTCTCGATGCCGACATAGCCGGCCTCCTCGAGCTTCCGCAGGTGGACCGACAGGTTGCCGTCGGTGGCCGACAGGCGGGACTTGAGCTCCCCGAAGTCGGCCGCCCCGGCGCCGGCGAGGTAGGCCATGATCCCGAGCCGGATCCGGCCGTGGATCACCTCGTCCAGGCGCTCGATGTCAAAGCCCGGCTTCACCGCGGCCCCTCCTGGCGCATCAGCTGCAGCCCGGGGACCAGGCCAAGGGCGAACAGGGAGATGGCGTAGGCCAGCCAGAGCAGGGGACTGCCCGCCACCCCGGCCACGGCGACCGAGGCGATGAAGCTGCCGACGCCGACCCGCCGCAGCCACCCCGTCCGCCCGATGTGGGCCGCGGCCATCCAGCAGAGGCCATAGAGGGCGAGGATGACCGAGGGGAAGATGTTGAAGACGCCCCAGTCCGAGGTCCGGAAGCCCGCCCAAAGCAGGGCGACGAAGAGGACCCAGATGACGATCCCGGCCTGGGTCCAGACCGCGCCGATGGTCTCGTTGAGGGTGCTCGCCGAGCCCATGCGGCTCCGCGTCCGGCGATTGAGGAAGGGAAGGGCGAAGACGAAGGCCAGCCCGCTGGCCGGCCAGATCCAGCCGAGGGCCTGGGGCGGGAGGGGCAGGAAGCCCGCCTGGATGGCGTAGGCGAGGAGGCTCGTCACGCCGAAGAGACCCCCGCCGAGGGCCATGTAGGGGCCGGCGAGGACGGGCGCGGCGCGCCCCTCCTCCGCCAGGGTCTTCAGGTAGGCGATGTCCTCGCCGAGGGTGTTTTGGACGTCCGTCATTGAAGGCTCCTTGGGGCTGTTGGAGCCAATCTAGTAAATTACTTTGTGTTGTAAAGTGCTTTTCGGACGTCAGATCCGGATGCGCCCGCTGGTGATCCCCTCGTAGGCGGCGGCGTCGAGCGGGCGGTAACCGCCGTCCGCGGCGCGGTGGTACAGGGGGCCCGTCACCCGCGCCGGGTCGAAGCCCTCGGCGACAAGGTCGACCTTCCGCTGCTTGAAGGTGCCGGTGACCGCCATCTCGGGCTGGAGTCGAAGGAAGGCGGGCCGGGCGTACTCCGGCAGGTCCGCCGCAATGCGCGCGGCGAGGATGCCGATGTCGAAGTCCGCGTTGGTGACAAGGGCGGCCATCCCCGCCCGACCGTCGGCGCCGGGCACCTCCACGCCATAGACATTGGCCTCGACCACCCCGGGGACGGCCTGCAGGCGCAGGGCGACCTCGGCGGTGGAGACGTTCTCGCCCTTCCAGCGGAAGGTGTCCCCCACCCGGTCGACGAAGTAGACATAGCCATCGGCGTCCTGCCGGAGGAGGTCGCCCGTCCGGAACCAGGCGTCGCCAGGGGTGAAGACGTCCCGCAGCACCTTCTTCTCCGAGTCGGCGCGGTCGAGGTAGCCGGTGAATTCCGCCCGCGGGTCCCGGGTATCGATGCGGCCCAGGCACTCGCCGGCCTCGCCGGCCGCCGCCTCCGTGCAGAAGCCGTCCGGCCCGCGGAGCGGGGCCTCGGCCTCATAGTCGAACCGCACGATGCGGGCGTTGAAGCGCTGCTTGAGGGGCCGGGGAATGCGGCCGATGGCGCCGGCGCGTCCATCGAAGTTGAACATCGAGACGTTCCCCTCGGTCGAGCCGTAGAACTCCAGGACCTGGGGCACGCCGAACCGGCCGGTCACCTTGTCCCAGACGTCCGGCCTCAGGCCGTTCCCGAAGGCCAGGCGCAGGCGGTGCGACCGCTCGTCAGGATGCGGGGGCTGGTTGGCGAGGTAGCGGCAGAGCTCGCCGATATAGACGAACTGGGTGCAGCCCTCCCGGCGGATGTCCTCCCAGAACTGGGTGGCGGAGAACTTCGACCTGAGCACCACGCAGGCGCCGTTCAGGAGGGCCGCGCCCATCCCGCAAAGGCCGCCTGTGGCGTGGTAGAGCGGCAGGGCCACGTAGATCCGGTCCTCCGGCCGGGCGCCCGTCGCCCCGGCGAAGCCCCGCATGTAGAGCTGCACCCGGACGTGGGTGACCCGCGCCGCCTTGGGCAGGCCGGTCGTGCCCGAGGTATAGATCAGGAGGGCGGTGTCGCCGGCGCGAAGGCCCTCGCGAAGGATTGCCGGGGGCGGCGCCTCGGACCGCCCGGCGAGGTCCGCGGTCAGGTCGCCCTCCCCCGGCAGGGGTGCATCCAGGCTCCAGAGGCGCGGGGCCTGCGCCAGGTCCCCGAGCACCTCCTGGAGGGCGGGGGAGGTCTCGCCGTCGACAATCACCTCGTGGGCGCCCGAGAGCGAGAGGCAGTGCGCCAGCGCCTGGCCCGTGAGCTGGTTGTTGATCAGGGCGGAGACCACGCCGACCTTGGACAGGCCGTACCAGGCGGGCAGGTACTCGATCCGGTTGGGCAGGAAGAGGGCGACCCGGTCCCCGGCCTTGAGGCCCGCCTCGACGGCCCAGCGGGCGAACCGGTTGGCGAGGGCGTCCATCTCCCCGTAGGTCAGGCTCCTGCCGTCGAACCGCAGGGCCTCGCGGTCGGTCCAGCGCCGGACCGCAGCCTCAAGGTCATCGCAGATCCGCCGCGTGCTGTCCGGCCGGATCCCACGGACCCGGCCAAGGGTGCGGAACAGTCCGGTGGCGAAGCGAAGGTCGCGCTTGAGCGAGGCGATCATCCGGGGGCCAACTCCAGTCGGGGCGGGTGGGAGCCCGTGATCTGGCGGCGGGACCCTCGGTATTCAAGTCGCCGGAGGATCGGACATGCCCGCGACCTCGACGCGGTAGCGGCGGCGAAGGTCGCGGATGAACTCGGCGTTCCCGGCCTTGCGGCGGTCCGCCTTCCAGGCTTCGGCGACATCCGTTCGGACCTCCTCGAAGGGGGCCTGCGCCCCCGGCTTCCGGGACTCGACCCTGAGGAGGTGCCAGCCGTAGGCCGACCGGACAGGCCCGGTCCACTGGCCCGTCGCCGCCGCCTCGACCTCGCCCGAGAACTCCGGCCCGTAGTCGCGGGCGATGTCGCGAAGGTCGACCCCGACATAGGACAGGGGCAGGGCGAAGGGCTGGCCCGCCCCCTGCGGCTGCCCGCTGCGCAGGGCGGCCCTCGCCGCCCCTTCGGCGCCCGGCGAGTCATCGCTGAAGAAGACATGCCGGAAGGTCGCGGCGGCGGGCTTGAGATAGTCCTGGGGATGGGCGGCGTACCAGGCCCTGAGGTCCGCCTCGGTCGGCTCGGGCACGGGCGCCAGGTCCTCGGAGGCGAAGGCCATCTTCTGGGCGAGCCGCCGGCGGATGATCAGGTCGTCCCGGTCCATGCCCAGGCGGACCGCCTCCCGCGCCAGCAGCTCCTCGTCGATCCGCTCGCGGAGCATGGCGTTGAGCTCCTCGCGCGTCGGCGGGCGCTGGGCCTGGGCCTCCCAGTAGGCGACGATCTGGTGAAGCTCCGCCTCGTCGATCCGGACGACGGGCCTGTGAAGGCTGCGCCCGGCCGACACCACGCCGAACAGGACGAAGCCGATCAGGAGGAACCGCACAAGGGGCTCGCGGAAGAGGGTCCTCGCGAGCGGAGGCAGGGTCATGCCATGTCCTCAGGCCTTGGGGTCATACCAGATCGGCGACGACCAGGCCCGCTCCATGACCGTCGGGGAGAGGTCCGGGTTCGGCGGCGTGCCGTTGCGCAGGGCGTCCCAGGTCGACCAGCGGCAGGAGGGATTCTCGAGCACCCGGACGTAGTAGAAGGCCCTCTGCCGGGCGTTGAAGTCCGGGTCGGTCCAGAGGGTCCGCAGCTCCACGTCGCCCTTGAAGCGCGACGGCGTGCAGGTGGCGAGGTCCACCTTGGCGCCGTTGTCCGGGCAGCGGCCGGTCTTCGGGTCGACGGACAGCCCGTCCGAGCAGGCGACGTCGTAGACCTTTTCCTTCGCCACCCCGTTCTCGATCCAGCCCTTCACGACCTGGGCCCGCTGGAGGTAGCCGCCGTTGGGATCGCGGGAACCCCAGACCAGGAAGGTCGGCGCCTTGCCCCGCGACACCATCAGGTCGCCGCCCATCGGGACCCCGCGGGCATAGGCCTGCCGGACGAGGTCCGGGCGCTTCAGAAGGTCGGCGGGGTAGTCGTAGGAGGCGAAGAAGCGCACGCGGATCCGCGGCCCCGAGGTCGCGAAGGTCTCGCGCCGGCGCAGGGCGTCGTAGATGGAGTCCCGGGTGTTTTCCTCGGCCCAGACCCCGGCGAGGCCCGAGGCCCCCCAGTTCTGGTAGCGCGGCGGCTCCTTGCGGGCCGGGTCCCAGGTCCGGGCGCCGCCGGGCGGCACCGACCCCCGCAGGCGGGCGAGGCCGTCGGTCCGGCCCACCTTGGAGAAGTAGTTGGTCTCTTCCACGGAGCCGGGGGCGGCGTTGTGGGTGTCGGACGAGCCGATGAACCCGAACCGGTAGGGATTGAAGCCCCGGCTCTCCTGCAGCAGCAGGCCGTCCTTCAGGGCGTCGCGGACATAGCCCCCGGCGAACTTCGTCACGGCCTTGTTGGTGCCGATGTAGCTCTCGAAGATCTCGAAGCCGGCCCACTCGTCATTCGGCGAAAGGGACGGATGGGTCTCGGAGGTGCCCTTGATCTGGGTGATCTCGACCAGGGGCTCGTTGCGCCGGCGGAGGTCGGCGTAGACCCTGTCCATGGGCGCGCCATTGAAGCGCGCGGTCCCGAACATGGTCCCGTCGCTGCCGTTGGAGTTGTGCGGGATGGCCAGGGCCTCGACGCCGCGGGCCCGCCAGGCCTCCATCCGCTTCCACAGTTCCTCCGGGTCCGCCGACTCCCGCGAGGAGTAGGGAACATCCGGGACATCGGCCGACCGGAAGATGACGTTCCGGTGCAGGTTGCGGCCATCCGGCGCCGAGGTGAACTCGTAGCCGACGAAGGTCGTGAACCGGCCGGGTTCATTGTGCCGGGCGGCCGCCTCGCGGACCTCCTTCCAGGCGCGCGCGTGGATCGCCGGGTCCTTGAACTCCCGGGGCACGGAGTCATCGCGCATGGAGGCGATGAAGCGGGCGAAGGCGTCGCCGATCTCCCTCGGGTCCGGGCTGAACAGGCTGGCGACACCCGGGACCTTTGAGATGGCGGTGCCGGGCGTATTGGCCTGCTCCATCGCCCCGATGAACTCCGAGTGGTCGGTCACCGCGGCGAAGTCGAGCGGGCCGCCTGCGAGGCGGATGTCAAAGCCCGAGGCGTGCCCGATGGTCTCGCCCTTCGCGAAGCGGTAGGCGTCGTCGGGCGAGGCCCGGACGTTGAAGATGTAGGCGTCGAAGGACAGCTTGGTGTGGACGTGCAGGTCGCCGAAATAGGCGTTCCGCTCGGAGTTGTAGCCGCTCGTGCGCGCCGCCGCGCCGGGCGGGGCCTTGGGAGCCGAGGCCGTGGCCGGCGGCCCCGACGCCGCCAGGGCGGCCACCAGCACCGCCATCGATATTCCGCCCATCGCCGAAACGGCGAGTCCGCCTCCGGTCCGCATCAGCCTTCCTCCCTCATGTCTTCCCCGCACGCATGTTGCGCCCGCGCCGCCCGGTCTGTCAAAACAGTCGCGTGATCCCCGCCCGTCGCCCCCTGACCCCTGACGCCGCCCGGCGGGCCCTCGCAGCCCTCGCCGCCGTCCTCGGGCTTGTCTTCCTGGCGACTTCCTCCGCCCTCGCCCACGAGGTGCGACCCGCCCTCGTCCAGATCCAGGAGGCGGCGGACGGCGCAATCGAGGTCACCTGGAAGCAGCCCGTGGCCGGCGACGTCGGCCTGCGGATCTCGCCCCGGCTCTCCGGCGGCGCCCTCGACCGGCCGCCGGACAGGGAGACCCTCACCGACGCCTACCGCATCCGGACCTGGCGGCTTCCGCCCGGCCAGGCCCTGTCCGGCCAGACCCTGTCCGTGGATGGCCTCTCGATGACGGTGACGGATGTCCTTGTGCGGGTGCAGACGCGGTCCGCAGAGGTCAGCACCGTGCTGAAGCCGGCGAATCCCAGCCTCCGGCTCGACCTCGAAGGCCCGGCGGGCGTCGCCGTTCCGGCCTACCTGAGGATGGGTATCGAGCACATCCTGACCGGGCTCGACCACCTGGCCTTCGTCCTCGGCCTCCTGTTGCTGATCGGGCTGAACCTCGGCGTCGTGAAGGCGGTCACGGCCTTCACGGTCGCGCACAGCCTGACCCTTGCGGCCACGGCCCTTGGCCTCGTCCAGGTCGATCCCGCCGTCATCGAGGTGCTGGTCGCCCTCAGCATCGTCTTCGTGGCGGTGGAGCTTGCGGCGGGGCCGGACGCGCCGGCGACCCTGACCCGCCGGCGGCCCTGGCTGGTCGCCCTCGCCTTCGGCCTCCTGCACGGCTTCGCCTTCGCCGGCGCCCTGGCCCAGGTCGGTCTGCCGAAGGAAGCCGCCCCCCAGGCCCTGCTCCTGTTCAACATCGGGGTCGAGATCGGCCAGCTGCTCTTCCTCGGCGCAGCGGTCGTCGCGATCCTCGCCCTCCGGCGGATCCGCCCGCGGCTTCCCTTCCTGACCGACGGGTTCGTCCGCCAGGCGCCCGCCTACCTGATCGGCGGGGTCTCGGCCTACTGGCTGATCGCGCGGATCGCCGGGGTCTTCTGAGCCTCAGGCCGCGGCGAGGCCGGGCGCATCATGCAGGTCGGCCGGCAGGCCCTCGCCCATCAGGTCGATGAAGTTGTCCCGCCAGAAGCGCCGGCGCGCCTGGTCGGACACCCCCTCGAGGGACTCCCCGAAGCGCTTCAGCGGATTTCGGCCTCCCTCCACGTGGGGGAAGTCCGACGAGAACATGCAGACCTCCTCGCCGGCGTTGGCGATGATCCAGGCGACGTCCTCGTGCGGATAGGGCGTGGCGCGGAACTGGCGCTGCAGGATCTCGCTGGGGCGGGCCGAAAGGCGCTGGAGCCGTTCCTCCCGGCCGAAGGCCGCCGCGCCGGAGTCCATGAACTTCATGAGGCTGGGGACCCAGGAGGCGCCCAGCTCGATCGCCCCGAACTTCAGCCGCGGGAAGCGGTCGAAGACCCCGTCGAAGACGAGGGCCGCAAGGGTCTGCCAGATCGCGACGGGAATGGTCATGAAGGACAGGGAGGTGAAGTTCTCGGCGCCGCCGTGGAAGTCCAGGACCCGGGGAAGGCCGTTCTCGAAATAGGCCGGCTTCATCTTCTCTTCCCCGCCGACATGGAACAGGACGGGCAGGCCCGCCTCTTCCAGCAGGGCCCAGAGGGGGTCGAGGCCCACATGGCTGGGGCTGTGGCCGGGCGGGCAGAGGGAGGGAACCATCAGGCCCCGGCAGCCCAGGTCGATGGCCTCGCGGGCGATGGCGGGCGCCGCCTCGATGTCGAGCAGGGGGACGTAGCCGGTCGCCAGCAGGCGGCGGTCCACCGAGCAGAAGTCCGCCATCATCCGGTTGTGGGCCCGCGCGCCGGCCAGGGCCAGTTCAACCCGGCCGGCCTCCTCGAGCCCGTAGTTGCCGAGGGCGTGGGTGGTGAAGACCAGCTGGCTGGCGAAGCCCAGCAGGTCGAGGGTCCGCGGGCGGTCCTCGCGCCGGAAGGCGCCGAGGGCCTGGTGGTTCTTTCGCAGGAGAAGGTTGGCCTCGTCCCCGGCGCGGAACTCGGCGTCGGCCTGCAGGGCGCGGGCCTTGTCGGCCCAGCCGCTGAGGTCGTTGGGTTTCCGGACCGCCTCGGAGAACTCCGCCCTCAGCCGCGGCTCGACATAGCGGTCGATCTCGCCCGGCAGCTCCATGACATGCGCATCGGCGTCATGGACCGTGAAGCCTTCCACATAGGGCATGTCGCACCCTCCCCGTCCCGGTTGTTTCCGACACTTCGGACCGGGCGGGGCGGGCGGTCAAGCCCCGCCGCAGGCGGCGGGGCCGGCGGCCTCAGAGCTGGGCCAGCAGGTAGTCGGCGGCGGAGACCTTGAACTCGCCTGCGGCCTCGACGTTCAACTGCTTCACGACGCCGTCGACGACGTACATGGAATAGCGCTGCGAGCGCAGGCCCATGCCAAACTTCGATCCGTCCATGGTCAGGTCCACGGCCTTGGTGAAGTCGCCCGCCGGGTCGGCGATCATCTCGATCTCGCCGAGGACGCCCTGGCTCTCGCCCCAGGCCTTCATCACGAAGGCGTCGTTGACCGACAGGCAGACGATGGCGTCGACGCCCTTGGCCTTGAGGTCGGCGGCGAGGTCCTTGTAGCCCGGCAGGTGCCGCGCCGAGCAGGTGGGGGTGAAGGCGCCGGGGACGGCGAAGAAGGCCACCTTCCGGCCCTTGAAGACCTCATCGACCGTGGTGGGCTTGGGCCCTTCGGCCGTGCCGGCGATGAGATTGGCGGCGGGAAGCGTGTCTCCGACCTTGAGGGTCATGGCCTGTCTCCGGGCTCTGTGCATTTGGAAGCCGAAGACATAACCCCTGCGCGCCGTCCCGCAATGGCCAAGATCACGCAACGGCTTGAATCCGCCGCAAGGGCGCCGGACAAACCGGCCATGGACGCTGCAGCCTATCTTTCCGGCCAGATCCTGATCGCCCTGCCGGCGATCGGAGACCCGCGCTTCGAGCGGGCGGTCGTCCTTGTCTTCGCCCACGACGCGGACCACGCCATGGGCGTCGTCCTGAACCAGCGGCTGCCGCGACTCTCCCTCGGTGAGGTCCTGGACCAGCTCTCCCTGCCCTGCCCGGAGGCGCGGCGCACGGAGGCGGTTCTCCTGGGCGGCCCCGTCCAGAGGGAGCGGGGCTTCGTCCTGCACACCGGCGACTTCCGGGCCTCCGACGGATCCACCCTGGCCCCGCCCGGCGGGCTGTCCTGCACGCCCACGCGGGAGGTCCTGGAGGCCCTGTCCCGTGCGGACCCTGCGCCCCGGCGGTCGCGCCTGGCCCTCGGCTACGCCGGCTGGGGGCCCGGCCAGCTGGAGGAAGAACTCCGCAGGAATGTCTGGCTGACCTGCCCGGCGGATGAGGCCCTGGTCTTCGACACGCCGCTGGCGGGGCTCTGGACAGCGGCCCTGGGACGCCTGGGGATCGACCCCTCCTTCCTCTCGGCGGAAGCCGGACAGGCCTGAAGGAAGGGTGCGGGGGCGATCAGCCCCTGGGCTTCACCGGGGCGGCGCCGTCGACATAGCACTCGTTCAGGTAGACCTCGGCCTCCTGCGGGGAGAGGGCCGGGGCGTAGCCATATCCCTGCCCGTAATTGCAGCCGAGGGCCCGGAGGCGCCGGGCGATCTGGGCGCTCTCGACCCCTTCGGCGACCACCTCGAGGGAGAGGTCGCGGCCCAGCTTGATCACCGACGAGACGATCTTGGCCGACCCCTCGTTGGTGGCCATGGTCCGCACGAAGTAGCGGTCGATCTTCAGGGTGTCGAAGGGCAGGCGCGCCAAATAGCTCAGCGAGGAGAACCCGGTGCCGAAGTCGTCCAGCGCCAGGCCCGCTCCCGCCTCCTTGAGGTCGGACAGGATGATGGCCGCCGCGTCCGGGTCGCGCATGACGTCGTTCTCGGTGACCTCGAGCTTGAGGGCGCCGGGCGGCAGGCCGGTCTCCTTGCGGATGCGGACGATGTCGTTGACCAGGCCCTCCCGGTAGACCTCGCCGGTGGACAGGTTCACCGAGACGGTCAGTTCCCCCGCCGCCCAGTGGTCGCGCCGCCAGCGGGAAAGCTGCACCGCGGCGTCGCACTGCATGTAGGCCCCCAGTTCGCTGATCAGGCCCATCTCCTCGCAGAGGCCGAGGAAGACCTCGGGCGTCAGCAGGCCGCGCCTGGGATGGTTCCAGCGGACCAGGGCCTCGAAGCCGGACAGGGCGCCGGTGGTGAGGTTGACGATGGGCTGGTAGTGCGGCCGCAGCTCCCCGCGGCCGATGGCGCCGCGGAGGTCGCCCTCGAGCGCCAGCCGGGAAAGGCCGTCGGACTCCAGGGTGCGGCCGTAGGCCACCGCCGACCCCCGGCCCTCCGCCTTGGCGTTCTCGACGGCCAGTTCCGCGCGGCGCAGGAGCTCGGCCGCCTCCAGTTCCTCGCCCTCCTCCGCCTCGACGGCGCCCACGGACAGGGTCGGGTGGATGTCGAGGCCGGAGATGCGCAGGGGCTGTTCCAGGGCCCGCCTCAGGACGTCTTCGGGGCCAGGCCGGCTGCGGGGCGCCAGGACGGCGAACTCGTCCTCACCCACCCGGGCGGTCAGGGCCTCGGAGGGAAAGGCCGCGGAGAGCCGGGCGCCGAGGGCGGCGAGGACCAGGTCGGCGCGCTCGTGCCCCAGCGCCTCGTTGAGTCGCCGGAAGCGGTCCAGGTCGGCCACCACGAGGATGTTGTCGCCGGGCGACTTCAGCCGCTCCTGGGCGCGGGCGACGAAGGTCCGGCGATCCAGCAGGCCCGTAAGGCCGTCGAAACCGGAGACGGCGAAGCGGGTCTCGGCCGCGACCATGCCGGCGGCGCGGACGCCGTCCTCCAGCCAGACCCCCCGCCAGAGGCACTGCTCGCCCCCGAGGATCCGCAGGCGTAGCTCGATCTCCGAACCCGGCGGCTGCACCGACAGCAGTTCCGAGGCGACGGCCCGGTCCTGCGGCTGGGTGAGGGCGCGGAGCGCCGCGGCGGAACACTCCGGGGCCAGGGGCCCGAGGCCCAGGGAGCGGGTCGGGCCCGTGAAGCTCATCCGGTCGAGCCCGGGCTCCCAGAGCCAGAGGGCCACGGAGGCCGCGCCCAGCGCCTCAAGCGTCGCCGTTGCATCCCAGATCCAGCGGTCGTTCGGCATCCGGCGTCCCGGTCAGATGGAAAGGCGTCCCTTCTGGCCCTCGCCGCGCTGCGGCGGAGCGACCAGTCCGAACAGGACATGGTCTCGCCATTCGCCGTTAATTTTCAGATAAGCCTGCGCCAGGCCTTCCTCTGCGAAGCCCGCCTGGCCAAGGAGCCGCCGGGAAGGGGTGTTCTCCGGCAGGCAGGCGGCCTCCAGCCGGTGCAGGGCCAGGGTCCTGAAGGCGAAGGCGGACAGGGTGCGGACCGCCGCGAGGGTCAGGCCCTGGCGCGTGAAGGCCGCGCCGCACCAGTAACCCACCGTGCCCATCTGGGCGACGCCCCGGCGGATGTTGGACAGGGTGATGCCGCCGGTCAGGGCGCCGTCGCTCTTGCGGAAGACCAGGAAGGGGTAGGCCGAGCCGAGGTCGATGTCCCGGGCGTAGGAGGCCAGCCGGCGGCGCCAGGCCGCGCGGGTCAGGTCATCCTCGGGCCAGGTCGGCTCCCAGGGCTGGAGGAAGTCCCGCGACGCCCGGCGCAGCTCGCTCCATTCCGGGAAATCGGAAGGGCGCGGGGGGCGGATCTCGATCCCCTCCCCCTGCAGCCTCAGGCCATCGCCCGGCGTGATCCAGTCCAGCAGCGCCATGACCGCAAACTCCGCCGTTTTTCCCGTGCGTCAAGCCGCCGGGGGCGGAACCGTCGCAAGGCCCCGCAGGCCGTCCCGGAAGACGTCGGCCGCCGGGTGCGCCGCCGAGGGCCCGAGCACGGCCGCGGCGGCGAGGCCCTGGCCAAGGAGCCGCTCCCCCGCCCGGCGCACGGCGGAGGCGTCGCAGGCGTCGATCCGCGCGGCGATCTCGCGGGGCGGGACCAGGCGGCCATGGGTCAGGACCTGGCCGGCGGCCTGCTCGGCCCGGGTGAGGAGGGACTCCGCAGCCATGAACTGGCCGGCCTTGAGCTGCGCGCGGGCGCGGGCCAGCTCAGCGTCCCGGGGCGAGGCCGCGAGGTCCGCCATCTGCTCCACGGCGAGGCGGGCGAGGTCGGGCGCATCCGCCGCCTCGCATCCTGCGAAGACGCCGACGAGGCCGCAGTCGGACCAGAACTCGCCCCAGGCGTCGACCGCATAGGCCAGGCCCCGCTCTTCCCGGGCTTCCTGGAAGAGCCGGCTCGCCATGCCGCCGCCAAGGCACTCCACGAAGACCTGGGCGGCCCAGGCGTCGGGATCGGTGGCGGCGAGACCCGGGCAGAGGAAGACCAGGTTGGCCTGCTCGAGGGCGCGGTCGCCGGTCGTCGATCCGCCGGTGAAGCGCCCGGCCGGCGGCGGCGCGACGCCCTCCGGCCGGGCGGCGCCGAAGTCGCGCTCGGCCAGCCTGAGGAGGGCGTCCTCGTCGACCGCGCCCGAGGCGACGAGGACCAGCCTGTCGGCGGCGTAGAGGCGCCGGCGCCAGTCCGACAGGGCCGGGGCGTCCGCCCGCGCCAGGCTGGCGGCGTCGCCCAGTATGCAGCGGCCGAGCGCCTGGCCCCGGAAGGCCGCGGCCTGCGCCATCTCGAAGACAAGGTCGTCGGGCGTATCCTCCGCCTCGGCGATTTCCTGCAGGACAACCCGCCGCTCGCGGTCAAGGTCCCCGGGGTCCAGGGTGGGCCGCAGGATGATGTCCGAGATCAGGGCGGACGCGCCGTCGAGGCCCTCGGGCAGGGTGCGGACGTGGAAGACGGTCCGCTCGAAGCCGGTCTCGGCGTTCATCTGGCCGCCGCCGGCCTCTATGGCCTCGGCCAGTTCCCGGGCCGAGCGTCCGGCCGCGCCCTTGAAGACCATGTGCTCGAGCAGGTGGGACCAGCCGGACTCCCGCTCGCCCTCCCACCGGGCGCCCCGGCCGGCCGCGACGACCAGGGCCGTGGTGTGGGCCCCGGGCACGGGGTCGCAGACGACGCGGACGCCGTTGGGAAGGGTGTGGATGCGGGGCGTCTCAGCCGCCGGCGAAGGCCCGGACATAGGCGGCGACCTTTCCGGCGTCTGCGGCGATGTGTTCGAAGCGTTCGGGCCGGCCGGCGAGGGCCTGGGCGCGGACGGGGGTCACGGGCGCGCGCCCTGTCGCGGCCTCGACCGCCTCGGGAAACTTGGCGGGATGGGCCGTGGCGAGCACCACGGTGGGGCCCGGCCCCGGACTGCGCCGGAGGGCGGAGAGGGCGACCGCGGTGTGGGGATCGGCCGTCTCGCCGGTCTCGGCCAGGGTCCGCTGCATTTCCGCGGAGGTCGCCGCCTCGTCCGTGGAGGCGCCGGAGAAGAGGTCGGTCATGGCGGAGAGGGCCGCCGGCGGAACCCGGATCTCGCGGCCCGCGGCGAAGCCCGTGAAGGCCTCGGCCGTGGCCGCGCCGTCCCGGCCCGTCGCCTCGTAGAACAGGCGCTCGAAGTTCGACGCGGACTGGATGTCCATGGCCGGCGACTGGGTCTCGGCCACGGCGCCCCGGGCGTAGGTCCCGGTGGCGAAGGTGCGGGCGAGGATGTCGTTGGCGTTCGTGGCGATCAGGATCCGGCCGACCGGCAGGCCCATCCGGTGGGCGACATAGCCGGCGAAGCCGTCTCCGAAGTTCCCCGATGGGACGGCGAAGGAGACCGGCCGGTGCGGCGCGCCCAGGGCGACGGCGGTCGTGAAGTAGTAGACCGACTGCGCGATGATGCGGGCGAAGTTGATCGAGTTGACCGCCGAAAGACCCACCGCCTTCTGAAGGTCGGCGTCGGCCAGGGCCGTCTTGAGGATGGCCTGGCAGGCGTCGAAGTCGCCGGCGACGGCGAGGCAGCGGACATTGTCCTCGACCGCGGTCGTCATGAAGCGGCGCTGGACCTCCGAGATCCGGCCGTCGGGGAACATGGCGACGATGCGCGTGTTGGCCCGGCCGCGGAAGGCCTCGACCGCCGCTCCGCCGGTATCCCCCGAGGTGGCGCAGAGGATGGTCTGGGTGCGGCCTGCCCGGGCGAGCACATGGTCGGACAGCCGGGCCAGTAGCTGCATGGCCACGTCCTTGAAGGCCAGGCTCGGTCCATGGAAGAGCTCGGCCAGGAAGACGTCGGGACCCAGCTGGACCAGGGGGACCACGGCGGGGTGGTCAAAGGCCGCGTAGGCTTCGCGGCACATCCGGTCGAGATCGGACGCGGGGATCTCCCCTTCGGCGAAGCGGCCGAGCACCGCCGCCGCCACCTCGGCGTAGGGACGTCCGGCGAAGGCGGCGATCTCCGCGCGGTCGAACTGCGGCCAGGTCTCGGGGACATAGAGCCCCCCGTCCGGGGCCAGGCCCGCAAGGACCGCCTCGACGAAGCCGACGGCGGGGGAGCCGCCGCGTGTGGAGATGTAGCGCATCAGGATCTGTAGTGCTTGCGGAGGCGGGCGGCATAGACCCCGGCCAGGGCGGCGGCAAGGCCGAACCAGGTCAGGGCGTACTCCAGGTGGCGGTTCGAGATCTCCGCCGGGACCGGCGAGGGCTTGAGGGCCGTGAACCCCGGGTTGGTGGAGGTCTCCGCCATCAGCATGACCGGGGCCGGGCGCGCAGCGCCCAGGGCCGCCGCCATGGCGGGGATGTCCCGGGAGAACCAGAGGCGCCTGGCCGGATCCGACGGCGGTGTGAACAGGCTGGCCCGGTCCGGGACCCGGAGGACGCCGGTCAGGGAGACAGGTCCCGCGTCCGCAGCCGGGGCGCCTGCCTGCGGCCGGGCCGAGACGGCGTCCGCAATGAAGCCCCGGTCGACCAGCAGGGTCCCGTACTTCCCCGAGGCCAGGGGGCAGGCGGAGATGATGCGCCGCCCGGCGTCGCCGTCCTTCAGCCCGTAGAGCTCCACATAGGGCGCGGTGGCGACGCCCGGGCAGTCCAGGCGGACCCGGACCATGTCGAGGTCGGCCGGCGCACGGGCCGCCTGCAGGGCGGGCGCGGCCTCGACGGCCGCCGCCGTCTCGAGGCGGGCGATGCGCGCCAGCAGCGCCTCCTTCCAGGCCAGGCGATGCACCTGCCACATCCCGAGGCTGACAAGGATCGCAAGGCCCGCCGCCGTGGCGAGGGTCATGCCGACGGGAAAGCGCCGGGGCGGCCGGGTTTCAGTCGTCATGTCGGGCTTCCGCCGCCCGGTTGGCGAACTGGGCGGCGAGCAGGAGGCCCTTCACCGGGCGCAGGAGGCCTCCGCACACGATCACCGTGAGGGGCAGGAAGACCACCATGTGGACCCAGATGGGCGGCCGATAGGCGATCTCGGTGAAGAGGGCCGCAAAGGCGACGATGAAGCCGCCGATCAGGATGACGAAGACGGCCGGCCCGTCGCCGGAGTCCGCCCGGGCGAGGTCGAACCCGCAGGCGTCACACCGGTCGGCGACCGTGAGGAAGCCCCGGAACAGGGCCCCCTCCCCGCAGTGGGGGCAGCGGCCGGCGAGCCCCGCCAGAAGGGGGTTCACGCCGGCCACGAGGGATCAGTGTCCGCCGGAGGCGCCGAACACGACGTAGATGAAGGCGAAGAGGAAGAGCCAGACCACGTCAACGAAGTGCCAGTACCAGGCCGCGGCCTCGAAGCCGAAGTGCTGCTTGGGCGTGAAGCCCTTGCCCATCAGGCGCAGGAGGCACACCAGGAGGAAGATCGTCCCGATGAGGACGTGGAAGCCGTGGAAGCCCGTCGCCATGAAGAAGGCCGAGCCGTAGAGGCCGGAGTTCTCCGCGCCCTCGCCGCCGAAGAAGTACTTGTGCTCGAGGATGTGGTGGTACTCGTAGACCTGCACGGCGGTGAAGATCGAGCCCAGGATGATGGTCAGCAGCAGGCCGATCTTGGCGCCCCGCCGGTCGCCGGACTGAAGCGCATGGTGGGCCCAGGTCACCGTGGTGCCCGAGAGCAGCAGGATAAGGGTGTTCAGCAGGGGCAGGTTCCAGGCCGGCACGGTCTCGACGCCCTTGGGCGGCCAGGTGGACCAGGCCGCGGCGACCTCCTCGATCCCGGAATGGGTCCGGACGCCGTGGAACAGGGCCATCTCGAAGAAGATCCAGAACCAGGCCACGAAGAACATCACCTCGGAGGCGATGAACATGATCATGCCGTAGCGCAGGCCGATGCTGACGACCGGGGTGTGGTCGCCCTGGTTGGCCTCGATGGTGACGTCGCGCCACCAGGCGGCCATGGTCAGGATCACGCCGGAGAGGCCGGCGAGGAAGACCGCGAGGTTGCCCTTGGGCAGGCCGAACAGGCCCTTCATGGCGATCACGCCGCCGACCGCCATGACGCAGGCGGCCAGAGAGCCGACCAGCGGCCAGGGGCTCGGATTGACGAGATGGTAGTCGTGTTTGACGTCGCCCGCAGACATTGCGCCCCTGTTCCTCTTACTTCCGCACCCCGCCGTTGAGTCGCAGGACCGGCGGGAGTTTGTGGTTGTGTCCCTATAGCCCTGCTTTCGCCGTTCCGCCAAGCGCGGAAGGCGCCTCGGCGGCCTTGGGCGACGCCTCGAGGGCGGGGAAGAAGGTGTACGACAGCGTCACCTCCGACTTGCCCCGGGTGTCGAAGTCCTCGGCGAACTTGGGATCGACGAAATAGACCACCGGGAACTCGATGGTCTTGCCCGCCGGGATGGTCTGGTTGGAGAAGCAGAAGCATTCGAGCTTCTGGAAGTAGGCGCCCGCGAGCTGGGGCGTCACGTTGTAGACCGCGTGCCCGGTGATGGGCTGGTCGCTGTTGTTGGTCACCGTGAAGTAGGCCAGCCCCGTCTCGCCGATCCGCACCGTCTGCGAGGTCTGCTGGGGCCGGAAGGTCCAGGGCAGGTCCCGGACATTGGCGTCGAAGCGGACGACGAGGCTGCGGTCGAGGGTCCTGGCCGAGGCCTGCTCCGCCCGGCGGGGCGTCCCGTCAAAGCCGGTCAGCTCGCAGAAGGCGCGGTAGAGCGGCACCGAGGCGTAGGCGGCGCCGATCATGGCCACGAAGCCGGCCGTGCACCAGGCGGCGAGGCGGGCGTTGCGGCGGGCGACGTCAGAGGGGCCGGTCGAGGACATTTCCACCCATCCTGAAAACGGTGACGAGGTAGACCAGCACCACGAAGCCCACCAGGCCCAGGGCGATGGCGATGTTGCGTCCGCGGCGCGCGCGGAGCGCGGCGGGGTCTTCAGGCTCGGTCATGTCAGGACTCCCGTCAGTCCCGGCGCGCGGCCGCCCAGGAGATGCTCTCCGAGGAGGGTCGCGAACAGGAGGGTCAGGTAGAGGATGGAATAGGCGAAGAGGTTGCGGGCGTCGCGCGCCGCCGCCTTCACGTCGTACAGCCCGTCGGTCACGCGGGGATCCGCGGCGTCGCCCGCCCGGCCGGCGCGGACCCTCCAGGCGAGCAGCAGGAAGACCGCCCCGCCAAGGGCCGCCACGGCCAGGTAGGTCGTCCCGCCCAGGCCGGTCGCCGCCGGGGCGAGGCAGACCGGGATGAGGAGCAGGCTGTAGATCCAGATCTGCCGGCGCGTGGCCGCCGCACCGGCGGTGACCGGCAGCATGGGCACGCCTGCGGCGGCGTAGTCCTCGCTGGTGTAGAGGGACAGGGCCCAGAAGTGCGGCGGGGTCCACATGAAGATGATGGCGCAGAGGATCCAGGCGTCGAGGGGCGCCTGTCCCGTGGCCGCGGCCCATCCGATCACCGGCGGCAGGGCCCCGGCCAGCCCGCCGATGACGATGTTCTGGGCCGTCCAGCGCTTCAGCCACATGGTGTAGACCACCGCGTAGAAGAAGATGGTGAAGGCCAGGAGCGCGGCGGCCAGCCAGTTCAGGGCCAGGCCCAGAAGCATGACCGAGAACAGGGACAGGACGATGCCGAGCGCCAGGGCGTCCGCCGCCTGGACCCGGCCGGCGGGCACGGGGCGGCCCCGGGTCCGCCGCATCCGGGCGTCGATGTCCGCGTCGTACCACATGTTCAGGGCGGCCGAGGCGCCGGCCCCGACAGCGATGCACAGGATGGCGATCGCCCCCATGACGGGGTGCAGGGGCGCCCCGGCGCAGATCAGGCCCGTCGCGGCGGTGAACACCACGAGGGACATCACCCGCGGCTTCAGGAGCTGGACATAGTCCTGCCACCGGGCGGGCGTTGCGGAACGGAGGGCTGCGGGTGTGGTCATCTTGACCTGGACGCCTGACGCGGGAAGGGGCGCGAACTGGGTCTCACCAGCCCGCGCCCCCCCATTTGGTGACTCAGTCCGGCCCGTTGAACCGGGCCGGCGCGATTAGTGGTGCGAGTCCGACTTGATGACCGGCGGATCGCTGAACTGGTGGAAGGGCGGCGGAGAGGGCAGGGTCCACTCCAGGGTGGTCGCGCCTTCGCCCCAGGGGTTGGCCTCGGCCTTGCGACGCCGGACCGCGGCCTCGAGGAGGACCAGCAGGAAGACGCCGACGCCGACCACGGTGACCAGGTAGCCGTAGGTGGAGACCTGGTTCCAGAAGGTGAAGGCCTCCGGGTAGTCCACGTACCGCCGGGGCATGCCCTGCAGGCCGAGGAAGTGCTGGGGGAAGAAGATCAGGTTCACGCCGACGAAGGTGATCCAGAAGTGCACCACGCCGAGGAACTCGTTGTACTTCACGCCCCACATCTTCTCGAACCAGTAGTAGAAGCCGGCGAAGATGGCGAACACGGCGCCCAGGCTCAGCACGTAGTGGAAGTGGGCCACCACGTAGTAGGTGTCGTGCAGGCTGTAGTCGATGCCGGCGTTGGCCAGCACCACGCCCGTCACGCCGCCGACGGTGAACAGGAAGATGAAGCCGATCGCCCAGAGCATGGGCGTCTTGAAGTCCAGCGAGCCGCCCCACATGGTGGCGATCCACGAGAACACCTTCACCCCCGTCGGCACCGCGATGACCATGGTGGCCGCCACGAAGTAGGCCCGCAGGTCGATGGGCATGCCCACGGTGTACATGTGGTGGGCCCACACGATGAAGCCGACGAAGCCGATGGCCACCATGGCGTAGGCCATGGCGAGGTAGCCGAAGACGGGCTTCCTGGAGAAGGTCGAGACGATGTGGCTGATGATGCCGAAGCCCGGCAGGATCAGGATGTACACTTCCGGGTGACCGAAGAACCAGAACAGGTGCTGGAACATCACCGGATCGCCGCCGCCGGCGGGATCGAAGAAGTGGGTGTTAAAGTTCCGGTCCGTCAGCAGCATGGTGATGGCGCCGGCCAGCACGGGCAGGGACAGCAGGAGCAGGAAGGCGGTCACCAGCACCGACCAGGCGAACAGCGGCATGTTGTGCAGGGTCATGCCCGGCGCGCGCATGTTGAAGATGGTGGTGATGAAGTTGATCGCGCCCAGGATGGAGCTGGCGCCCGCAAGGTGCAGGGACAGGATGGCCAGGTCCATGGCCGGTCCGGTGTGCCCCTTGGTCGAGAGCGGCGGATAGACGGTCCAGCCGCCGCCGAAGCCCCGGCCCGGGCCGCCGTCCACGAAGAGGGACAGGCAGAGCAGGACCCAGGCCGCGACGAGGAGCCAGAACGAGATGTTGTTCATCCGCGGGAAGGCCATGTCCGGCGCGCCGATCATGATCGGGACGAACCAGTTGCCGAAGCCGCCGATCATGGCCGGCATGACCATGAAGAAGATCATGATCAGGGCGTGGGCGGTGACCACGGCGTTGTAGCCGTGCTTGGAGGCCTCGACCACGCCGAGCTGGTCGAGCCACCCGCCCTTGACGAAGATCTGCATGCCGGGCTCGGCCAGCTCGAGGCGGATCAGGCCCGAGAGGGCGCCGCCGACGATCCCCGCCATGATGGCGAAGAGGATGTAGAGGGTGCCGATGTCCTTGTGGTTCGTGGAGAAGAGCCAGCGAACCAGGAAGGGCGGCTTGTGATCGTGGTCGTGATCAGCGGTGGAAGCGTGGGCCATTGAACTATTCCTGACCTCAGTTCGACGCCGGCGCCGAAGCGGGCGCAGGCGCAGCGGAAGGCGCGGGGGCCGCGGCGGGAGCCGCAGCCGGAGCGGGAGCCGGGGCCGCAGTCGCCGCGGGAGCGGCGGCGGTCGCGGTTGCGGGGGCGGCAGCCGGGGCGGGGGCCGCGCCGACCTTGTAGCCGCCCCTGGAAGCGACCCAGGCGTCGAACTCGGCCTGGCTCACGGCGCGCACCTCGATCGGCATGTAGGCGTGGTCGACGCCGCAGAGCTCGCGGCAGTTGCCGTAGTAGACGCCCGGCTTCTCGATGGTGAACCAGGTCTCGTTCAGGCGGCCGGGGACGGCGTCGGAGATGACGCCGAAGGCCGGCACCGCGAAGGCGTGGATCACGTCCGCGCCGGTCACCTGGACCCGGATCGGCTTGCCGACCGGCACCACGAGGGGCTCGGGGGTGGCCAGCAGGTACGGGACCTTCTGGGCCTTGGCCTTTTCCTCGGGAAGGACGTTGGAAACGAACTCGCTGATCCCGTTGTCCGGGTATTCGTAGCCCCAGTACCACTGGTAGCCCGTGGCCTTCACGGTCATGTAGGGCTTGGGCATGTCGTGGTAGGCGTAGAGCAGCCGGAACGAGAAGATCGCGATGAACATCAGGATCAGGACCGGGACGATGGTCCAGACCACCTCGATGGTCGTGTTGTGGCTCCACTTCGCCGGGGTCGGGTTCGCCTTCTTGTTGTAGCGGACCATGACCCAGACCAGCATGGCGAGCACGAACAGCGTGATCACCGTGATGATCGGCAGCAGGACCACGTTGTGGAAGAAGGTCGCGTCGTGCTTCAGCGGGGTCACCCCCGGCTGGAGGCCGATCGCGCCCGGAGTCGGCTGACCGACCCGAAGTTCGCTGGCCAGGGCGGGAAGCGCCCAGACCATCGTCGTCGCGGCGGCGGCGGCTGACGCCAGACCTGCCCGAATGCCTTGAACCCTAGACTTCATGTCCCCTCGGTCATTGCTCGCGGACGGCTCCGACCCGGGAGGGCGGCCCCGCCGACGTCTACGCGGGCCGCCTAGCCGACTGGCCGAAGGCGGGTCCCTCGGGGGCGTCCATACGCGCTCGCGCCGCGCTTGCCAAGCGCTCCAAACGCCTTTCGGACGCCCCCGGAAGGGTGACGCAGGGGCGCGCGCGTCCTATCTGTGCCGGGACGCTCGTCAACGGAGTCCCGCATGTCCCCCGCCCCCGAATCCGCCTCCCTCCTGGAAACCCACGGCCTTGCCCCGGAAACGGCGCGGCGGGTGCTTTCGGAGGCCATCGGGGACGCCGATGACGGCGAAATCTTCCTCGAACGCTCCCGGAGCGAGTCCTTCCTGTTCGACGACGGGCGGCTGAAGTCGGCCGCCTTCGACACCTCCGACGGATTCGGCCTGAGGGTGGTCGCCGGGGAGTCGGCGGGCTACGCCCATTCCAGCGAGGTGTCGGAAGCCGCCCTGAAGCGCGCGGCCGGCTCGGCCTCCCTGGCCCGGCGCGGGTATTCGGGCAAGGCCGACGAGGGTCCGCGGCCCACCAACCTGCGTCTCTACGACGACGTCGACCCGACCGATTCGCCGGACTTCGAGTCCAAGGTCGCCCTGCTCCAGGAGATCGACGCCTGGTGCCGGGCCCGCGACCCGCGGGTCGTCCAGGTCATGGCCTCCCTCGCCGGGGAACAGAGGACGGTCGAGATCCTGCGCGCCGACGGCCGGCTGATCCGCGATGTCCGCCCCCTCGCCCGGATCAACGTCCAGATCACCGTCGAGCGGGACGGACGGCGCGAGACCGGCTTCGCCGGCGCCGGCGGCCGGGCGGGCTTCGAGGCCTGGATCGCCCCGGACCGCTGGCAGGCCCAGGCGGAGGAGGCCCTGCGCCAGGCCCTCGTCAACCTCGAGGCCGGCCCCTGCCCGGCCGGCGAGATGGACGTCGTCCTCGGTCCCGGCTGGAACGGGGTCCTGCTCCACGAGGCGGTGGGCCACGGCCTGGAGGGCGACTTCAACCGCAAGGGCTCCTCGGCCTTCTCCGGACGGATCGGCGAGCAGGTCGCGGCCCGCGGGGTGACGGTCTACGACGACGGGACCCTCGCCGGCCGGCGCGGCTCCCTCACCGTGGACGACGAGGGCACGCCCACCAGCCGGACGGTGCTGATCGAGGACGGGATCCTCGTCGGCTACATGCATGACCGGATGAGCGCCCGGCTCATGGGCCTGCCCGCCACCGGCAACGGCCGGCGCCAGTCCTACGCCCACCTGCCCATGCCCCGCATGACGAACACCGCCATGGAAGGGGGCTCGACCCCCCGCGAGGAGATGATCGCCTCGACCCGGCGCGGCCTCTACTGCGCCAACTTCGGCGGCGGCCAGGTGGACATCACCAACGGCAAGTTCGTCTTCCAGTGCACCGAGGCCTACCTCATCGAGGACGGGCGGATCACCCGGCCGGTCAAGGGCGCCACCCTGATCGGCGACGGCCCCACGGCCCTGACCCGGGTCCCCATGGTCGGCGATGACTTCGACTTCGATCCCGGCGTCGGGGTCTGCGGCAAGTCCGGCCAGTCCGTGCCCGTGGGCGTCGGCCAGCCGTCCCTGAAGATCACCGGCCTGACGGTGGGCGGCGCCGGGGCCTGAGCCCCGGCAGGCCCGCTCAGGCGGCGGGGGCCTCGGGCTCGCTCCGGACCGGCTTGTCCTCGTGCGCCCAGCCGCGCACCAGGAAGCTGATGGCGATGAAGGCGACGCCGCAGACGACGCCGGCCCATCCCAGGGTCCGGAAGCCGGCTATGGCGGTGTCGAGGGCGAGCTTGGGGTCAAGCACCTCCCCGCCCACCGATTCCGTCACCAGGAAGCCGGCGATCCAGCCGCCCACGTACTGGGCGATGGAGGAGGCCAGGAACCAGACGGCCATCATGAAGGAGACCACGCCCGGCAGGGTCAGCTTGGTGATCTCCGAGAGGCCCACCGGCGACAGGAAGAGCTCGCCCGTGGTGTGCAGCAGGTAGAGCAGGCCCAGCAGGATCAGCGGCACCCGGAAGGCGCTGTCGTGCAGGCTGGCGCCCCAGACCACGACCAGGAAGCCCAGGCCGACCTGGACCAGGCCGAAGCCGAACTTGAGGGTCGGGTTCGGGTCCTTGCCCCGCCGTCCCAGCCAGGTCCAGAGGGCCGCCAGCAGCGGCGCGAAGATCAGGATGAAGCCGGCGTTGAAGGACTGGGTCTGGGCCGCGCCCACCGAGGTGTCGATCCAGCTCCACCAGGAGGACGGCTTGACGCCGATCGCCGCCAGCTGCTCGGGCGTGCCGTACGGGATGCCGAGGAAGCTTCCGGCCTTTTGGGTCAGGGACAGGTCGACATTGGTCGAGGCGAACAGGTTCAGGGACGAGCCCGCCTGCTCGAACAGGGTGAAGAAGATCACCGACCCGAGGATCAGGATGACCGCCAGGCTCATCCGCTGGCGCTCCACCGCCGTCTGGCAGACGCGGATGATGATCCAGACGAGGGCCAGCAGGGACATCAGGATCGCCGCCACCAGGGCGATACCCACCAGCCGGCTGTTCTGGACGGTCAGGAAGATGATGCCGATGGCCAGGATCGACATGATGTAGGTCATCCACTCGCGGCTGATGAAGCCGGCGAAGGGCTCGCGGAGCTTGCGCGGATTGGGCGGCTCGCCCTTGCCCTCCAGCAGGGGCCTGCCGAGGACGAAGACGATCCAGCCCAGGAACATGCCCACCCCGGCCAGCCCGAAGCCCGCCCACCAGCCGAAGTGCTGGCCCAGCAGGCCGCAGAGGATGGAGGCCCAGAAGGCCCCGAGGTTGATCCCGTAATAATAGAGGGTGAAGCCGGAATCCCGGCGCGGATCGCCGTGAGGATAAAGGTCGCCCACCACGGCGGAGATGTTGGGCTTCAGGAAGCCGACGCCGAGGATGATCAGCGAGACCGCGAAGTAGAACATGCTCGCCGAGCCGTTGTTGATCAGCGTGCGGATCTCGTAGTCCCCCTCGGGGATGGAAGACGGCAGGCCCGAGGCGATCGGCGCGCCCGGGATCTCGATGCCGCCGCCCTCCCGGGGGCCGAATTCATACTTCTTCCCGTCGACGAGGATGTGCGCGACCCGGTCGTCCATCCGGCCCTCGGCCACGATGGGATAGACATTGCCGCCATAGATCAGGTCCTGCTGCGAGGGCCGTCCCTCGAAGCCCATGGAGATGTGCCCGGCCACCAGCAGGAGGGCGCCGAAGGCCACGGCCTTGCGCGAGCCCAGCCAGCGGTCGGCGATGAAGCCGCCGAGCAGGGGCAGGAGGTAAACCAGGGCTGTGTAGGAAGCGTAGAGGGAACTGGCCTCGTCCCTGTCGAACATCAGGTGCTGGGTCAGGTAGAAGATCAGGATCCCGCGCATGCCGTAGTAGGAGAACCGCTCCCACATCTCGGCGAAGAACAGGACCAGCAGGCCCCTGGGGTGCTCGCGCAGGAGCTGGCGGAGGACGGGAAGGCCCGTGGCCAGGGTGACGACCAGTCCAAGCAGGATGACGATGTTCATCTGAGGGGATCCCGGCTCCGGGCGGCTGCAGCCAGCCCGCGAAGACATGAAGGTTCGAACAGACCACGCGTCGCCGGTTCAGGCAAGCAAGGGCCCGGCGCGGTTCAGAAGGCGGTTTCGGTCCAGACCGGGTCGATGCGTCCGCCCCAGGACCCATGGAAGCGCTCCAGCAGCCGGTCCGCGCGGGTCAGGCCGCTTTCCGCGATCTCGGCGAGGGGCTCGAGATAGCGGCGCTCGTCCGCGCCCGAGGCGTCAAGCCGCGCCCGGCGCTTCAGGCCGTCGGAGGCGATCCTGACCAGGTCGCGGGCCACGTCCTGGACGGTGCGCGACCCGATCCGCGCCCTGAGGCCCTGGCGGGTGACGTCGGCCCTCAGGCGCTCATGCGATTCCAGCGGCCAGTCGCGACAGAGGTCCCAGGCCGCCTCGAGGGCCGCCCGGTCGTAGAGCACGCCGGTCCAGAGCGACGGCAGGGCGTCCAGCATGGGCGCCGGTCCCGCATCCGCGCCCCGCATCTCCAGGTACTGCTTGAGGCGCACCTCGGGGAAGGCGGTGGTGGTGTGGTCGGCGAAGTCCTTCAGGCTGGGACGGTCGCCGGGCAGGTCGTCGAGACCCTCGGTCATGAACTTCCGGAAGGAGCGCCCGGCCAGGTCGACATAGGCCCCGTTGCGCTTCACGAAGTACATCGGGACGTCGAGCAGGTAGTTCGCATAGGCCTCGTAGCCGAAGCCGTCCTCGAAGACGAAGCCCAGCATGCCGGTCCGGTTCGGGTCCGTGTCGGTCCAGACATTGGCGCGGGCGGTCAGGAAGCCCGACGGCCGGCCCTCGACGAAGGGCGAGTTGGCGAACAGGGCGGTGACGATGGGCTGGAGGGCCAGGCTGGTGCGGAACTTCAGCCGCATGTCCGCCTCGTCGGCGAAATCCAGGTTCGCCTGCACCGTGCAGGTGCGGAACATCATGTCGAGCCCGAGGCCGCCCACCTTGGGCATGTAGGCGCGCATGATCCGGTAGCGGCCCTTGGGCATGACCGGGACCTGGGCGCGGGTCCACTCCGGGGTGAAGCCCAGGCCGAGGAAGCCCAGGCCGAGCCGTCCGCCCACGGCGCGCACCTCGTCCAGGTGGCCGGCGGTCTCGGCCGAGATCTCGTGCATGTCGGCCAGCGGGGCGCCGGAAAGCTCGAACTGGCCGCCGGGCTCGAGGCTCACATTGGCCTTGCCGCGCTCGAGGCCGATCAGGGTCTCGCCCTCGCGGACGTCCGTCCAGCCATAGGCCTTCAGGCCTTCCATCAGGGCGTGGATGCCCGCCTCGCCCTCGTAGGGCACGGGGGCGTGGTCCGCCGTCCGGAAGACGAACTTCTCGTGCTCGGCGCCCACGCGCCAGTCCGCCGCCGGGGTCTCCCCCGCCTGCAGCCAGGCGACGATGTCGGAGAATTCCAGCGGTCGATCGTCGACCTTGGAGTCGGCCATGCCCCTCTACCCGTAGGTTCCCTTCCCGGACCCGCTTTTCGGCGGGGGGCGATCTTTACGCCGTTAAGTCGGCTTCGCGCAAATCAGGAATTCTGGAGCCGGCGCAGGAAATCAGGCCCGCCAGTCGCCGGCGGCGGCCTGGATGAGGGCCAGGGCGGCGAGGGCCGCCGTGTCGGCGCGCAGGATCCGGGGGCCCAGGGAGGCCGGGATCACGCCGCTCCGCGCCCTCAGGGCGGCGCGTTCCCCGGGCGAGAAGCCGCCCTCGGGCCCGATCAGGACGGCGATGTCTCCCGCAGGGACCCCGCCGAGGGCGACCAGCAGGGGCGGCGCCTCCCCCGCCTCGTCGCAGAAGACGACCGCCGCCGCTTCGCCGAGGGCGTCGAGGGCGCTGCCGAGGGGCTCCGGCGGATGGATGGCCGGGACATCGAGGCGGCCGGTCTGTTCCGCCGCCTCGGTCGCGATGGCCTCCAGCCGGTCGATCCGGGTGTGGTCGGCGTTGGTGCGCTCGGTGGTGACCAGGCGGATCCCGGCGACGCCCAGTTCGACGGCCTTGGCGACGGCGGTCTCGAGGGGCGTGCGCTTGATGAGGGCCAGCACCAGGACCGGCCCGCCGGCCGGGTCCTGGACGCGGGTCCGGCGCTCAACCCGGAGGCGCACTTCCCGGCGCCCTGCCGCCGAGACCCGGGCCAGCCACTCCCCGTCCCGGCCATTGAAGACCAGGACCTCGTCCCCCGGTCCCCGGCGCATCACCTGGACCAGGTAGCGCCCCTGGGCGTCCGGCAACGCCAGCTCCCGGTCCGGGGAAAGATCGTCTTCGACATGGAGGCGGATCATGCTTCCTCCTAGACCGGGACCGGGCCTTCCGCCTAGGCTCTGGCCATGACCGGCAAGGACTCTTCCGACGACGCCTACGAGCGGGACCTCGAGCGCCTGCAGCTGGCCCTCGTCCGTTACCAGCAGCACGCCATCGCCGCGGGCGACAAGGTTCTGATCATCTTCGAGGGCCGGGATGCGGCGGGCAAGGACGGCTCGATCCAGCGGATCACCGAGCACCTCTCCACCCGGGCGACCCGGGTGATCGCCCCGCCCAAGCCCTCGGACCGCGAGAAGACCCAGTGGTTCTTCCAGCGCTACGTCCCCTGGCTGCCGGCGGCCGGCGAGACCGTCATCTTCAACCGCTCCTGGTACAACCGGGGCGGGGTCGAGCCGGTCATGGGCTTCTGCACCGAGGACGAGCACGAGCACTTCCTGCGCGAGGTCCCGGCCTTCGAGGGCATGCTGGTCGACAGCGGGGTGCGGCTGGTGAAGCTCTGGCTGGACGTCAGCCGCAAGGAGCAGAAGAAGCGCCTGGAAGAGCGCCGGACCGATCCCCTGAAGGTGCTGAAGACCAGCCCCCTCGACGAGGCGGCCCAGTCGCGCTTCGACGCCTACACGGACGCCCGGGACGAGATGCTCAAGCGGACGCATTCGGCCAAGTCGCCCTGGACCTGCGTGAGGTCCGACCAGAAGAAGCCCGCCCGGCTGGCCATCCTCGCCCACCTGGTCCGGACGCTGGCGCCGGACGAGATCGCCCGCGAGGTCGAATCGCCCGACCCCGCCGTCCTCTTCCCCTTCGAGCTGGGCGCCCTGGCGGACGGCCGCCTGGCCCGGTGAGGGCCGACCTCTCCGCCCGCGACGCCCGTCGCCTCGCCCTCGCGGCCCAGGGCTTCGGCCGCGCCCCGCCGGCGCCCGGCCCGGCAGACGTCCTGCGCACGGTCCGCCGCCTGGGCGTCGTGCAGATGGACTCGGTCAACGTCCTCGCCCGGTCTCACTACCTTCCCCTGTTTTCCCGCCTCGGGGCCTACCCGCGCGAAGCCCTCGAGGCTGCGGCCTGGGGACGCCCCCGGTCGCTCTTCGAGTACTGGATGCACGAGGCCTCCCTGGCGCCCCTGGCGACCCAGCCCCTGCTGCGCTGGCGCATGGAGGACGCCGCCGCGGGGGTCGGGGTCTGGCGCGGGGTGGCGGCCTTCCTGCGGAGCCACGGCGACTTCATCGACCGGGTGCTGGACGAGATCCGCGACCGCGGTCCCCTCACGTCCGCCGAACTGGGCCTCGGCGCCCGGGGCGCCGGGGGCTGGTGGGGCTGGAGCGAGGGCAAGCGGGCCCTGGAGTGCCTGTTCTGGACCGGCCGCCTGACCACCGCCGCGCGCCGGGGCGCCTTCGAGCGGGTCTATGGCCTGCCGTCCCAGGTCCACCCGCGCGCCCTCCTCGAAACGCCGCCTCCGGACCGCGCCGAGGCCCAGCGCGAGCTTGTCCGCATCGCCGCCCGCGCCCAGGGCGTGGCCACCCTTGCGGACCTCCGGGACTATTTCCGCCTGCCGGCGGCCGACGCCCGCCTGCGGGTCGCCGAACTCGTCGAGGCCGGGGACCTCCGTCCCGTCAGGGTGGAGGGCTGGCGGGCGCCCGCCTTCCTCGCCCCCGGGGCGGGGCGGCCCCGGGCGGCCTCGGCCGAGGCCCTGCTCAGCCCCTTCGACAACCTCATCTGGTTCCGGGACCGGGCGGCCCGGCTCTTCGACGTGCAGATCCGCCTGGAGATCTACACCCCCGCCGCGCGCCGGGTGCACGGCTACTACGTCCTGCCCTTCCTCGAGGGAGAGGCGATCACCGCCCGGGTGGACCTCAAGGCCGACCGGAAGGGCCGGCGGCTCCTCGTCCAGGCGGCCCACGCCGAGCCGGCGGCCGGACCCGGGACCCCGGAGGCCCTGGCCCGGAACCTGCGGCGCATGGCGGGATGGCTGGGCCTGGACACGGTGGCCGTCGCGCCGAGGGGCGACCTGGCCGCACGCCTGGCGGCCGGGTTCGGCAGTGACGACGCCGCCGCCTAGCCTTTCGCAGGGAGGCGGCTCAGCAGGCCACCTCCCCCTTCGAGGAATGAGGCGCCAATTGCTCCCCCAAGGGG
>JAPOKE010000050.1 GCA_029977805.1 Phenylobacterium parvum
CGTCGCAAGGCGGACGGGCGTCCCCGCCTCCGGCGCCGGCGCGACCGTGACCAGCAGGCGGACGGCCGCCGCGGGATCCCGGGCAAGACCCCGGGTTGAGCTCCCGGCGGTCAGGGTCAGGCGAACCGCGGCGCGGCCCGTGTCGAGGCCGTTGCGCGCCAGGGCCTCCCCGGCCGCATCCAGGATGATCCCCGTCGCCGGCGGGGCGGGCAGGCCGAGCGCGGCGGCCGAGCGCGCCATGCGCCCAAGGTGCAGGGCCGGATGCAAAAGTCGGCCCTGGACGGCCAGCAGGGTCTCGAAGAGCCCGTCGCCGAGGGTCAGTCCCCGGTCATCCGCAGGCAGGCCGTCCTCGCCGTCTATCCAATGTCCGTCACGCCAGGCGATCATGTCCCGGCTCCCCGGATCGCCAGGAGCAGTCTCTCGGCCTTGGCCTCGGTCTCGAGGGTTTCCGCCTCGGGGTCCGAGTCCCAGGTGATCCCGCAGCCGACCCGGAAGGCCGCGGACCATCCGCCCGGCTGCTCGCGGCATGTGGCGGTGCGGATCAGGACGCTGGCGTCCAGCTCGCCGTCGGCTCCGGCCCAGAAGACCGACCCGTAGTCCGCGCCCCTCGGACCGCCCTCGATCTCCCGGATGGCGGCCATGGCCCTGCGCTTCGGGGCGCCTGTGATCGAGCCTGCAGGAAAGCAGGACGCCAGGAGGTCGATCGCCGAGCAGTCTTCGCGAAGGACGCCCTCCACGTGGGAGACGAGGTGATGGACGTTGGGAAGCGTCGACAGTTCGAAGAGGACCGGGGTGCGCACCGTCCCGGGGCGGCAGGCGATCGAGAGATCGTTGCGCATCAGGTCGACGATCATCAGGTTCTCCGCCCGATCCTTCGCGCTGGCCAGCAGGGCGCTGGCCTGGCCCTCATCCTCGCCGGGGGTCGCGCCCCGGGGCGCCGTGCCCTTGATGGGACTGGCGAGGGCGACGCGCCCGCCCGCCCGGGCCTGCACCCGGACGAGGCGTTCCGGTGAGTTCGAGACGATGGCGCACCCGGGCAGCCGGACATAGGCGGAAAAGGCGGCGGGGCTTCCGCCCGCCAGCCGGCGGAAGAGGTCAAAGGGGTGGTCGCCGTCGCCCAACTGGCCCTCGAAACGCCGGGAGATGTTGGCCTGGTAGAACTCGCCGCAGGCGATGCGCGACCGGACGGCTTCCACCTTCAGCCCGAACGCCTCCCGCGGCTCGCTGTCCGTCATCCGGCCTGCGCCCCTCGCCGCGGCCGGCGGCGGCGGGGCTTCGAGGAGGGAGAGGAGGGCGGAACGGCGGCCCGCGTCCGCACCCGGCGATTCGAGCAGGTGCACCTGTCGTTCCTGGTGGTCGAAGACGAGGACCAGGTCATAGAGGCCGGCGCCGGTGAGGGCCGGATCCCCGCTGTCCCCGCCGTCATAGCCCAGCACGCCGGCGACCCCTGTTCGGAAGGGCGACCCGTCAGGTCCAAGCGCCGGAGTAATCTGGTCCAGCCAGTCCCTTGCGACGCAGAGCGCTTCGCAGGCTGCCGGGAACAGCCGGCTGTCCCGGGGATGGGCGAAGAGCCCTGTCCAACGCGCCGCCGCCCCCGCGCCCGGCAAGAGGAGGGCGAAGGGCTCGTCCCGCAGCGGCCAGAAGGCTTCGAGCGGGTCGCGCCAGGGAAGGGGGGGAGCAGGAGCCATCGCCGCCTAGGTCGTCGATCGCGGCAGGCAAGGCAAGAGCTCCCCGGCGGATTTCCATGTTTGCGAATAATTCGCATTTACGTGGGATGGGGGTGCTGTTAGGAACGATTATCAGTTTCAATTGCGTCAGGCGTCGATGTCCCTCCGGGCCTTCCTTCGTTTCCCCGCCGTCCTTGCGCCCGCCCTCCTTGGGCTGTGGGCGGGCGGCGCCGGCGCCGTGGAGGCTGATGACGAAGCCCAGGTCTCCGCCCTGATCATCACGGCCCAGGTGGACGACGGCTACCTGCCGGGGCGTCTCGACACGGCCCTTCGGGTGGCCGCCGACCTGAGGGACACGCCCCAGTCCGTCGGCGTCGTGTCAGCCCAGCTGATCCGCGACCAGTCCATGCAGTCCATGGCCGATGTCCTGCGCTATGTCCCCGGCGCGACCATCGGGCAGGGGGAAGGGCACCGGGACGCTCCGAGCCTGCGGGGCAACGCCTCGACGGCGGACTTCTTCGTCGACGGGGTCCGTGACGACGTCCAGTACTACCGGGACCTCTACAACACCGAGCGGGTCGAGGTGCTCCTGGGCCCCAACGCCATGGTCTTCGGCCGGGGCGGCGGCGGCGGCGTGATCAACCGGGTGACCCGGGTCGCAGACGGACGCCGCCACGTGGGGCTTAGCCTCGAAGGCGGCGCCTTCGACCACCGCCGGATTGTCAGCGACCTTGGGGCCGCCTTCACCGGGACGGTCTCGGGCCGGGTCAACCTTCTGCATGAACGCTCGGGGAGCTATCGCGACTTCGTCAACCTCGAGCGCTGGGGTGTGAATCCCTCCGTCACCTACCAGGGCGGCAGCGGCCTCGCCGTGACCCTCTCCTACGAGCGTTTCGTGGACGACAGGACCACGGACCGCGGGGCCCCCTCCTTCCGGGGCCGGCCCCTTGAGGTCCCGGTGCACGCCTACTTCGGCGATCCGTCCCAGAGCTGGTCGCGGGTGGAGGCCGACTCCGCCCGCCTGGCCTTCGACGCGCCGCTGGGGCCGGACCTCACCTTCCGTCACCGGACGGTCTGGGGCGCCTACGACAAGGGCTACGGCAATGTCTACGCCTCGGGGGCCGCGGTCGCCGACGCCCAGGGCCAGGCCTCGACCTACCCGCTCCAGGCCTACCGGAGCTACACCGAGCGGACCAATGTCTTCAGCCAGACGGACCTGGTCTGGGAGCTCGGCGCCGAGGGGGTCCGGCGTACGGTCGTGGCGGGGATCGAGGTGGGTCGGCAGGAGACCCGCAACCTCCGTGAGACGGGCCGTTTCGGCGGCCCCTTGGGACTGACCACCCTGGCGGGCGTTCCGGTCTCGGAGCCGACCCGCCGGAACCTGGCCGTGACCTACGCCAACGCCGGGTCGGACGCCTTCAACTCCGGCGTGGCCGATGTCGCCGCCGTCTTCGGGCAGGTCCAGGCGGACCTGGGGCCGCGGGTCCAGCTGGTTGCCGGCCTGCGCTACGACGTCTTCAGCCTCGACCTGACCGACCAGCGGGCCTCGGTGACCGGTCGCCGGGACTTCTCCCGAACCGATCGCATCTGGTCGCCCCGGGTCGGCGTCGTCGTCCGCCCCGTCGAGCCCCTGTCCCTCTACGCCAGCTACTCCGTCTCAAGCCTGCCGGCTTCCGGCGACCAGTTCGCAGGCCTCTCCGTCTCCTCGGAGAGCCTCAAGCCGGAGTCCTTCCGCAACCTGGAAGCGGGCTTCAAGGTCGATGTGGGGCCCCGTCTGATGGCCACGGGCGCCGTCTACCAGCTGGACCGCGAGAACACCCAGGCCCCGGATCCCCTCGTCCCGGCCGGGTCGTCCAGACCGGGGCGCAGCGCAGCACCGGCCTCGAACTCGGGCTCAGCGGCAAGGTGACCGACCGCTGGGAGACCGTGGCCACCCTGGCCGTTCAGTCGGCCCGCATCACCCGCCAGACCGCCGCCGCCCCGGCAGGTCGCCGGGCCGCCCTGACCCCCGAGTTCACCGCCTCCTTCTGGAACAAGGTCGAGGTGACGCCTCGCCTTTCCCTCGGCCTGGGCGTCATCCACCAGGGCGACATGTTCGCCTCGATCTCCAACGCGGTGACCCTGCCGGGATTCACCCGGGTGGATGGCGCGGTCTTCCTGCGGGTGGGCGAGGACTACAGGCTCCAGCTCAATGTCGAGAACCTCGGCGACATCGCCTGGTCGCCCACGAGCCATGGCGACAACAACATCCAGCCGGGCGCCCCGCGCACCGTTCGGATCTCGATCTCCCGGGGCTTCTGAGCCTCAGTAACCCGGGGGTGGCCGGAAGCCGCCGTTCAGGCTCTCGATCAGTCCCGCGACGGCCAGGGTCGTCATGTCGCCCCAGAGGGGACCGATGACCTGCAGGCCCATGGGCAGGCCTTCGTCGGAGAAGGCGACGGGAACCGCCGTTGCGGGCAGGCCGGGAAGGGTGGCGAGGCCCGCCCAGACCAGGTGCCTCAGGTAGGCGACTTCCGCACCGTCCACTGTCAGCTTGCGCGCGCCGAGGGGACCTTCCGTGACATGCGGGAAGGCGGCGGTCGGCGCGACGGGGGCCAGCAGGACGTCGTAGTCCCCGAAGAAGCGGGCGAAGTCCGCGCGCAGGCGGTGGCGGCGCTCGTCGGCGGCCTTCCATTCCTGGTGGCTCGCGCCATAGCCCGGGGACATGGCGGCGTTCAGAAGCTCCCGGTAAAGGGCGTTCTGTTCCGCAAGCGGGGGGCCGGGCAGGCCGGGCTCGGAGACAATGGCCCCGGCTGCGGCCAACCGGGCGCCGACCTCGCGGACGGCGGACTTGCAGGCCTTCGATGTCGGCGCCGCGGGGTCGTCGACATGGATCGCCACCCTCAGGCCCCTGGCTGAGAGGGCGCGGGGCGAGGCCGGGGGCAGGCGTGCTCCGGGTATGCCGCCCGTGGCCGTGGCGGTGAGGACGTCGAGGCCAAGGCGGATGTCCGCCACCGAGCGGCCCATTGGCCCGGCGACCACCAGGTCCATCAGGGCGTGGGCCCAGACGGGCGGGCGCGGACCCTCGCCGAACCGGTCGACGGCGTTCCAGGTCGGCTTGTGCCCGAAGACGCCGTTGTAGTGGCAGGGCACGCGGATCGATCCGCCGATGTCGCTGCCCAGCTCCAGCAGGGTCATGCCGGAGGCCAGGGCGGCCCCGGATCCGCCGGAAGACCCGCCCGCGGTCCGCTCCGGGTTCCAGGGGTTCCGGCACAGGCCGTGGATGTCGTTGTAGCTCTGGATGTCGCCGCCGAACTCCGGGAGGTTGGTCTTCCCGAAGACGATGGCCCCCGCCGCCCGGAGCGCCGCCACGGCGGGGGCGTCATCCTCCGGCGTGTAGTCGGCCAGCGGGACATGGCCGGAGGTGGTGACCAGCCCCTTGGTCGCGAAGATGTCCTTGATGGTCATCGGCAGGCCGTGCAGGGGGCCTGTCCGGCGTCCCTGGCGCAGGGCCTCGTCCGCCGCCCGGGCCTCGGCCATCGCCCGGTCGACATCGAGGGCGACCACGGCGTTGAGGACGGGATTGAACCTCTCGACACGCTCCAGTTGGGCGGAAAGCAGCCCGACGCTCGTGATGTCGCCCCGGGCCAGGGCGGCGAGGGCGTCCGTGGCCGTAGCGGTCGAGAGGTCGATCATGCCGTCACTCCATGAGGGATTGCAGTTCCGAGATACGTCCCATGGTCAGGCGCGTGTCGCAACGGAGGCGGGCGGCCTCCTTGGGCATGGCCTCGGTGGAAACGCCGGCCGCCTCGATGTTGCAGTCCGCCGTCTTCTTCCGGACCCAGGCGCGCTGGAGTTCCAGGAGCTGGCCGCGGGCTTCCTCGGGCAGGGACTTCCAGAGCGTGTTGATCTGCTGGTTGGCCAGCTTGTTCTCGGCTGTCGCCATCTCCAGGTCGGCCTTCTGGGCCGCCTCGGTCTGCTTGGCGGTCTCCGCCGCGGCCGCGGCCTCCTGTACGGCCTGGGCCTGGTTCGCGCCCTCGATGTCGCGCCGGGCGAGATGGGCCGCGACGACCTGGCCAAGGGCGGTGAAGGCGGGCGCTGCGCCCTCGATCTCGCCGTAGATCTTGTCGCGCTTGTCGGTGGGCTGGACGCTGTACTCGACGTCGAAGGTCACGGAGTCCGCCGAGCGCTTGAGGCCCGACTGCTCGAGCAGGCTGTCCACGTTGGGCAGGTCCAGGAGCTTCCGGGTCTGGTCCGCGTCCTGGATCATCGCCAGGGGAATGACCACCTTGGCGGTCCCGGCGCAGAACCGCTTGGTGCTGTCAGGGTCCTTCTTGGTGGTCCGGATGTCCTCGATCAGGACCTTGAGCTCGGCGACCGTCGCCCGGATCTTGGCGGCGCCGGCCAGCTTGGTCCCGTCCTCGCTGGAGAGTTCGACCTCCGCAGCCTTCTCGACCTGTTCGCGGACGATGGAGGTGATCACCTCCCGGGACGACTCACTCGCACAGTCGGTGGCGGCGACGCCGCATCCCGACAGAAGGGCGCCGAGCGCCAGTACGGGAAGGATCGAGACGGACTTCATTTGCTTGCTCTCCCAGCCATTTTTCCCAGGATAAGCCTAGGGTCCAGTCGTTAACCGGAGGAAAAAGCCGTTCTAGGGGCTTGCGGGCCGGAGCAGGGCGGCGGCGGCCGCGTGGAGCACAGCCATGGCCGACTCCCTGGACAGCCCCTGCTCCCGTCGCAGCCGGGCCCAGGCCTCGAAGCTCAGGAGCAGGTCCAGGGCGTCCCTCCTCAAGGGGGCCGAGCAGGCGCGGGGCAGGTCCCTTTCCAGCGCCTCGCGGAGGTTGGCCACCATCCGGGCGTGGCCGCGCGCCAGGAAGTCGGATCGGTGCCTGTGCGCCGCAGAGGCGTGCTTGAACGGGAAGATCCGCTCGAAGACCTCCGCCCGCCGCGCGATGATCTCGGCAAGGCGGGTCGCCTCGTCGGCGTCGGCGTGGGGCCGGGAGATCAGGCCGGCGATTTCGCCCTCGATGGCCCGGGACATTTCCGCGTAGAGGCTCTCCATGTCGCGGAAATGGCGGAAGACGGTGCGCAGGCCCACCTCCGCCCGGGCGGCGACGCGCTCCGCGCCGGGGGCCACCTCGCCCTCGCGCATCAGGTCCAGCATGGCCGCGACGATCCTGTCGCGGCTGTCCTGGCCCCGCCGCCGGCGGCCGTCTGGTTCCTCGCTCTCCGGGGTCATCCGGCCAGAAGGGCCTCGCAGCCGGTCCCGTCAAGGGCCGTGTCCACCAGGGCGCGTTCCTGCGCAGGCAGGGCGGCGTAGGCGTCACGCAGGGCCTTCAGGCACTTGGCCTGGTAGGGGAAGGGCTGCTGGGTCCAGGCCTGGCCGTCCACCTCGGCGCGGACCTCGGGATCGCCCGCCATCACGGCGCGGGCGTTGGCCAGCATGACCGGGGTGTAGACCCTGCCGACCTCGGCCAGGAGGGCCTTGAGGGTGGGGGGCGGGCTGGCGGCGTCGATCCAGTCGCCCTCGCTGGGCTCCACCCCGGACTGGTCCTCCATCATGCCCACCCAGGCGGTGACCCGGGGCGCGACGGAAAGGGTCAGGGCCATGGGCGTCGGGTCGAACTCCGCCAGCTGGGTCAGCTGGCCGTAGGCGGCGAAGTCGCTTGTCCCCGGGCGGCGTCCCATCAGGTAGGGCAGGACGCGCAGGTGGTCCTCGAAGGCCTCCAGGAACCGCCGGTAGCTGGCCTCGATGATCGGGCCGGTGACCGCGTTCGAGCCGACATAGCGGAGCCTCCCGATCTGGCGGTCGGCGAAGCCCTGGCCGCGCTCGGCCAGCACCGCGTCGGGGACCGCCATACCGCGCCAGCAGGGCAGGATGGCCGAGGCCTTGGCGATGTCGGCCGCATAGGCCCAGCGGTAGTGGAACATGGCCTTGGTCAGCCACTCGTCGGCATAGTCCTCGAGCAGGGCGTCCAGGAAGGCGAGGGCCGGACGGGGCGGGACAAGGCTTCGGCCGGCGTGCTCATGCTCGAAGCGGCGGATCAGGGGCGTGGAGTCCGTCACCGCCTCGAGGGCCCCGCCGGCGCCGGGCAGGTAGAAGGTGGGCAGCAGGGGCACCTTGGCCTGGGGCAGGCCGGCTATGGCCGGGTTGGAGACGATCAGGAACCGATAGGGGATGCGGCGGTAGCGCAGAACGGCCAGCATCTTGCGGGTGTAGGGCGATCCGGGGGCCCCGGAGAGGGCGACGGGTTCGGTCATGGCGGACTCCTGGTCAGCGAGGGCTATGGGTGTAGCGGATGTCCCTGGACCCCGCGGGCAGGGAGATCATGTCGCCGTCCCGGCCCACGCGGACCGGCCCGTCGAAGATCCGCCGGCTGTCGCCCAGGAAGGGCCCCTCCAGGGCGCGGACCGGAAGGGGCGGGACGATGTGGGTCAGGAGGAGGTACCGGACCTGGGCCCTTGCGGCGAGGGCGGCCACCGCCTCGGGATCGGCGTGGTAGCCCTGGATGTCGGTGAAGATCTTCGACAGGTTGGCGCGCCCGGCGCGCTCTGCGGCGGCCTTCTGGAGGCCGACAAGTCTCTCGGAGAGGGCCTCGTGCACCAGGAGGTCGGCGCCCCGGGCCGCCTGCTCCACGCTGGCGGCGATGCGGGTGTCGCCGCTGATCACCGCCCTGCGCCCCCTGTAGTCGATGATGTAGCCGACGGCCGGCGAGACCGGCGAATGGTCGACGCTGAAGGCGCGGATCTTCAGGTCCGGCTCGTCCACCAGGACGACCGGCGCGGGACCCGCCGCAAACGGACGCGCCTCGCCGCCGAAACCCGACGGCGGGACGACGGCCTCGCCATGGTGGGCGATGCGGTAGCCGCGGTCGGGTCCGTAGGCGGTCATGAGCCCGCCCACCACGGTCTCCACGCCCGGCGGGCCATGGACGGGCAGGGGCGATGTCGCCGCGCCTCCCGCCCAGTGCTGGAGCATCAGTTCCCCAAGGCCATCGATGTGGTCGGAGTGGAAGTGGGTCAGGAAGACCCCCTCGACCCGCGCCGGCGGCAGGCCCATCAGGGTCAGGTTGCGGACCGACCCGGAGCCGGCGTCGAAGACGAAGAGCCGCTTGCCGGCGATGACCGCCGTGCACGGTCCGGCCCGGCCGGGATCAGGCATGGGCGAGCCCGAGCCGCAGAGCACGACATGAAGGCCGTCCGGCAGTCCGTCCCCGGGGGCTGCGGCGAGGTTGCGGTCCATCAGCCGCGCCATGGCCCGCAGGGCGATCTCGCCGCGCAGGGTCCAGGCCGCCGCGAGGACCAGGACCAGCAGGCCCGCCAGGGCCAGTACGATGCGCTTGGTCACGGTCCGCCTCCCTCCGCGCCCACGGCGCTTGACCGGCCCGGTTGATAATGGCACGGCTATTGCCATTAGTTTCCCGCCCCGGCGGGCCTGTCAACCGCATTGGGGCCGAGCGCGCCCCCAAGGAGACGCCGGATGAATGTCCTGAGGACCCCGGATTCCCGCTTCGAGGGCCTGGCCGACTGGCCCTTCGCGCCGCACTACGCCGACATCCGGGGGCCAGAGGGCGTCGCCCTGCGCATGGCCTATGTCGACGAGGGGCCCCGCGACGGCGCCCCCGTCCTGCTGATGCACGGCGAGCCCTCCTGGTCCTACCTCTACCGCCACATCATCCCGCGCCTCGTCGACCGGGGGCACAGGGTGCTGGCGCCCGACCTGATCGGCTTTGGCCGGTCCGACAAGCCGGCCTCGCGGGCCGACTACACCTACGAGCGGCACGTGGACTGGGCCTCGCAGTGGCTCACCGGGCTCGGCCTGCAGGGCGTGGTGCTGTTCTGCCAGGACTGGGGCGGGCTCATCGGGCTCCGGCTGGTCGCGGCCTTCCCGGAACGCTTCGCGGGAGTCATCGCCGGCAACACCAGCCTGCCGGTGGGCGCCGGATCCAATCCCGGCTTCGACGCCTGGCTGCACATGTCCCAGACCATCCCCGTCATGCCGATCGGCGGCATCCTCAACATGGGGACCAGCCGTGAGCTGACGCCGGCAGAGATCGCCGCCTACGACGCCCCTTTCCCGGATGAGACCTTCAAGGAAGGCGCCCGGCAGTTCCCGGCCCTGGTTCCCATCACCCCGGGGCATGGCTCGGTGGCGGAGAACCAGGCGGCCTGGAAGGTGCTGGAGACCTTCGAGAAGCCCTTCCTGACGGCCTTCAGCGACAATGATCCCGTGACCAAGGGCGGCGAGGCGGGCTTCAAGGCTCGGGTGCCGGGCGCCCGCAACGAGGCCCATGTCATCCTCCCGGGCGGGCACTTCCTCCAGGAGGACAGCCCGGCCGCCATCGCCGACCTGCTGGACGACATGGTCCGGCGCACCCGCTGACCCCCGAAACGGAGACCCGGAATGAAAGTCGTCAACGCCGTCTACCCGCCCCCCGAGCAGGCCATGGCCTTCTTCTCCGCCGAGGAGGACGGGCCCTTCGTCATGGTCAACCTGTTGAAGTTCAAGCCGAAGGCCGAGTACGAGGATGGCTCCAACGCCCACCTCACCGGCGCCGAGGCCTACGCCCTCTATGGCGAGGGCGTGCGCAAGCTGGTCGAGGCCCGCGGCGGCCGCATCCGCTACAACGGCCGGGTGACCAGCCTGATGATCGGCGAGGTCGAGGAGCTCTGGGACGCAGTCGCCCTGGCCGAGTACCCCTCGCTCGCCGCCTTCCGCGAGATGGCCATGTCCGAGGACATGGGAAAGATCGACCACCACCGCCGGGCGGGCCTGGCGGGACAGCTCAACATCCGCACCAAGGCCGGTCCCGGCTTCGAGTGATCAGAACTCCGGGTCGACCCAGTCCGGGAAGACGTCGGGAAGGCTGGACACGCGGTCGGTGAAGTTGGCGGGGCGCTTCTCGAAGAAGCTCTTCACCCCCTCGACCGCGTCGTCCGAGCCGCCCCGCGCCATCAGGGCGCGGCTTTCGGCCCGGTGCGCCTCCATCGGATGGCTGGCGCCCAGCATGCGCCAGCAGAGCTGGCGCGTCAGGGCTGTAGAGACCGGCGCGGTGTGGTCGGCGTATTCGTGGGCCAGGGCCCGCGCGGCGTCCATCAGGCTCTCCGGCGGGTGCAGGCTGGAGACCAGGCCCTTTTCCAGCGCCTCGGAGGCGGGGAAGACCCGCCCCGAATAGATCCAGTCCAGGGTCGCCGGCATGCCAACGAGGCGGGGCAGGAAGAAGGACGAGGCGCCTTCCATGATGATGCCGCGCCGGTTGAACACCAGGCCGAAGCGGGCCTCGGTCGAGGCGATGCGCACGTCCATGGGCAGGATCATGGTCACGCCCACGCCCACCGCCGCGCCATTGATGGCGCCGATCACCGGCTTCAGGCTGTCGAAGATGCGCAGGGTGACGAGACCCGCCGTGTCCCGGCGGACGGGCGTGTCCTTGTCCGGCTTGGCCGCGCCGAAGGTCTGGCTGCCTCCGGAGAGATCCGCCCCGGCGCAGAAGGCCCGGCCGGACCCGGTCACGATGACCGCGCGGACGTCGTCGTCCCGGTCGGTCAGGTCGAAGGCGGCCTGCAGGTCGTTGCACATCTGCAGGGTCCAGGCGTTCATCCGCTCGGGCCGGTGCAGGGTGATGGTCGCGATGTGGTCCTCCACGGAATAGAGGATCGTCTCGAAGCTGGGCGTGGCGCTGGACATGGGTTCTGGCCTTTCGGGATCAGGGGCGGAGTCGGGCGCGGACCGGTCCGCCATCGATGCGGATCAGGGCGCCGTTGGTGAAGCTGGAGGTGTCGCTGGCCAGCCAGAGGGCGGCGGGGACCATCTCGTTCGGCAGGCCCACCCGCATGCCCCCCTTGGTCCAGCCCGGATTGTCGTGGTCCGGCGGGTCCGCCCAGTGCTCGGCCACGTCGGTGGCGAAGGGGCCCACGCAGATGGTGTTGACCCGGACATTGGGGCTGTAGGCGGCGGCGAAGCCGGTGGTCAGGACGTTCAGCGCCGCCTTCGCCCCGGCGTAGGGCAGGGCGTAGGGCGAAGCCTCGAGGGAGGCGATGCTGGAGATGTTGATGATCGAGCCGCCGTCGCCCCGGTGCATCCGGGCCCCGACCAGGGCGGAGAGGCGGAAGGGGCCCTTGAAGTTGACCCCGATCACCTTGTCGAAATTGTCCTCCGTCACCTCCTCCAGCGAGGGATAGAGGGGCGACATGCCGGCGTTGTTGATGAGGACGTCGATGCGGCCAAAGCGCCGGTAGACGGCGTCGACCATGGGCTCGATCTCGTCCCAGTTCGCCACATGGCAGCGGTGGGCGAAGGTCTCGACGCCCAGCTTGGCCAGTTCCGCGGCGGCCTCCTCGCAGGCCGGCAGCTTGCGCGAGACGATGGCGAGGTTTGCGCCGGCCTCGGCGAAGGCCTGGGCCATGGCCCGCCCGAGGCCCCGGGACCCGCCGGTGATCAGCACCACCTTGCCGCGCAGGTTGAAGTCCATGGCTCCGCCCTCCCTCTTGTCCTTCGGGGGCAGGAAGGCGGCCCCCGGCCCGGCTGTCAATGCTGACCGGGCGTCACCCCCTGGCCTCGGGCTTCACGCAGACCCACCGCGCCCTGTGGAAGTTCTCCACATTGTCCGTCCAGCCGCTGACGCGGGGCGAGACAAGGGCGCGGCTGACGACCTGGAAGACCGGAAGGATGCCTTCCTCGTCCAGCAGGAGCTGCTCGGCCTGGGCCAGCAGCCGGGCGCGACGGCCGGCGTCGGGCTCAAGGTCCGCCTGGTCGAGGAGGGCGTCGTAGCGAGGGTTGGCGTAGCCCGAATAGTTCTGCTGGCCGGTATCGGAGCGGAAAAGGCCAAGGAAGGTCAGGGGATCGTTGAAGTCGGCGTACCAGCTCATCATCCCGACCTGGAAGTCCTTCTGCCGGTAGGCGGCGAAGGCGATCTGCCCTTCGTTCTGGACGGTGGAGACCTTCAGGCCCAGGGCGGTCCAGTCGGCGGCGACGGCCTGGGACAGGAGCAGGTTGTCCGGCGAGTTCCCGACCTTGATCTCGACGGATAGCGGGTTGCCGGGGCCGTAGCCGGCCTCCGCCAGGAGCCTCTTCGCCTCTGCCTGACGGGCGGCGAAGGGCATGCCCGCCCACCTCAGGCCGACGCCTTCGCCATGCCCGGCCGTGGCGGGCGGCACGAAGCTGTAGGCGGGCTTCTGTCCCGCGCGCATCAGCTTGCCCGTGATGAAGTCGCGGTCGAGGCCCATCGACAGGGCGCGCCGCACCCGGATGTCCCGGAAGGCCGGCACGCCGGCGGTGTTGAGCGCGATGTAGGAGGTGGCGAGGGCCGGATAGGTGCGGACATGGCCCGGCAGGGTCTCCCGAAGCCTCTGCACCCGGCTCGACTGGAAGTTGGTGTTCAGGTCCAGCTCCCCCCGGGCGACCCGCCGCTCGGCCATGACCGAGTCGGGGGTGGGGAAGTAGTCGATCTGGTCCACGCAGACGGAGGCGGCGTCGAAGAATTCCGGGTTCTTCACCACGCGGATGTGATCTCCCAGCTTCCAGTCCACCAGCCGGAAGGCGCCGTTGCCGACGAAGTTCTCGGGCCGCGTCCAGGCGTCTCCATGGGCCTTCAGCGCATGCGCCGGGACGGGAAAGAAGCTGTGGTGCTTGAGCAGGGCGGGCAGGTAGGGCGCCGGGTGCTCGAGCTTCAGCTGCAGGGTGAGGGGATCCAGGGCGCGCACGCCCAGGGTCTCCGGCCCGGCCCGCACTTCGTTCACGGCCTCGCCGTTCTCAAGCAGGTAGAGCAGGTAGGCGTAGCTCGAGGCCGTGGCCGGATCGAGTATCCGGCGGTAGGCGAAGACGAAGTCCTCCGCCGTCACGGGGCGGCCGTCCGTCCACTTCGAGGGCCGGAGCCGGAAGGTCCAGGTCAGGCCGTCGGGGGATGTCGTCCAGCTTTCCGCCAGGGCCGGCGTCGGCGAGGCGTCCGGCCCGTCGGTGAAGAGACCCGTGTACAGGTCGCCGATGATCGCGAACTCATCGACCATCGAGGCCTTCTGGGGATCGAGGGATCCGGCCTCGGTATTGTTGCCCCAGGCGAGGCAGGTCTTGCCCGGGGGGCAGGGCGGACGGCTGACCTGCGGCTGGCAGGCGGCGACCGCAAGGCTGGCGGCCAGGGCGAGGAGGACGGGAAGCTTCACGTGCAGATCCGGGGCTACTCGCGCCTGAGGGCCTCTATGGGGTCGAGGCGGGCGGCGCGCCAGGCAGGATAGGCGCCGAAGACAAGTCCGACCAGACTGGAGAAGCCCAGCGCGACGGGTATCGCCCAGGCGGGAAGGGCGAAGGGCCAGTCGGCGATGGCGGCGACCCCGGCGGCGCCCAGGAGGCCGAGGCCCAGGCCCACGAGGCCGCCCACGAGGGAGAGCGCCACCGACTCGAGCGCGAACTGGGTCAGGACGTCCCTTCGCCGGGCGCCGAGGGCCATCCGGAGCCCGATCTCCCGTGTCCGCTCGGTCACCGCCACCAGCATGATGTTCATGATGCCGACCCCACCCACCACGAGGGAGACGGCGGCGATGGCGGCGAGCAGGACGGTGAAGGCGCCGATCGCCGCCCGGGAGGCCTCCAGGATCGAGGCGAGGTTCTGGGTCTGGAAGTCGTCATCCTCGCCGGGCTGGATCCGGTGCTCGGCGCGCAGCACGGAGTCGATCTCCTCCTGCACCGTCCCGAGTTCCTCCTCGGTGACCGCCTTGACGTAGATGGTCTGGACGCTGTCGGACTTGATCCGCCGTCCGATGATCCGCGAGCGCACGGATTCCAGCGGCGACAGGATGAGGTCGTCCTGGTCCCGGCCGAAGCTCGACTGGCCCTTGGAGCCCAGGACGCCGATCACCTCGAAGGGCGCGCCGCGGATGCGGATTCGCTTGCCGATGGGGTCGGCCTCGCCCCAGAGCTGGGCGACCACGGTGGGGCCCAGCACGGCGACCTTGCGGCCCTGCCGCGCGTCCCGGTCCTCGAACATCCGCCCGGACGCGATGTTCAGGTCCCGGGCCTCCAGGTACTCGGGGGTGACCCCCACGATCGAGGTGTTCCAGTTGGCCCCGTCGGCCGTGACCTGGGCCATGCCGGTCACCGAGGGGGCGACGGCGGCCGCGCCCTCGACCTGCCGGCGGATGGCCTCGGCGTCGGCGTCCGTCAGGCTCTGGCCCGCGCCCGCGCCGCCCATGACGCCGCCGGCGGTGCGGGGCTGGAGGGGCGTGACGATGATGAGGTTGGAGCCGAGGCCGGAGATGGTGTCCGTCACCCGCTTCTGGGCGCCCAGACCGATGGAGGTCATCATCACGACGGCGGCGACGCCGATCACCACTCCCAGGGAAGTCAGTCCTGACCTCAGGGGGTGGGCGACGATGGCGCCTGCGGCGAAGCGGACGATCTCTGCGGGGGAGGCGCCGCTCACGACCGGGCGTCCTCGGTCACCCGGCCATCCCGGAAGGCGATCCGCCGCCGCGCCGCGTCGGCCACGCCGCGGT
>JAPOKE010000051.1 GCA_029977805.1 Phenylobacterium parvum
TCCCCGTCCCAAGGGCGGTGGTGGGGAACTGGTAGTTCGACAGGTCCGTAGACCCCGTGGCGACGAAGTCCGGGGCCCGGAGGGTCACCGAGAGACCGACGCTGGCGCCCGCATCCGGGGAGTCGAAGGCGGCGCCCGCATACTGGCCGACCGTGGCGCCGTCCGTCCCGAAGAAGCCGGACACGGAGATCCCGGCGACCGGTACGCTGACCGAGGTCGAACCGTCGTAGGTCTTGGTCGGGTTGGAGATCACGGTCGCCGTAAGGGGCGCCGGGGTGATGTTGGCGGAAAGGCCGCCGGGCTGGGCGACGCTGTAGTTGGAGGCCTTTGCGCCGCTCAGGGCGAAGCCGTAGGCGGTGACCGGGATCCCGTTGCGGACGAAGGGCGACAGGAAGGTCCCGCCGACACCCGCGAGGTTGAGGCTGACCTGGCCCACATCCCCGGCAAGCACCCCGTTCAGGGTGGCGCCCGCGGTGTTGAGCGTGGCTGCGGTGGTCGCATTGTAGGTTCGGGAATTGGCGACGACGCCGGAGACGCTAAGGCCGCGCGGCGTGATGTTCGCCGTGAGGCTGCTCACCGGGACGATGGCGTAGTTCCCGGCGCTGGCGCCGGAGAGGGCGAGGCCCGACACGGTCACCGGGATCGCCGAGCCGACGTTCACCTGGGTGAAGGCGCCGCTGGCGCCGCCGCTGTTGAGCGTGACAACGTCGCCCGTCACGGCGCCGAAGACGACGGCGCTGGAGAAGTCGAGGCTGGCGACCGAGTTGCCGTCATAGACCTTGTCGGCCGCCCTCAGGAACAGGATCCGGATGGGCGCCTGGAGGATGGTCCCCGACCCCGTCACCGTGCCGGGGATGGCGTAGTTCGACAGGCGGGTGGAGCCGGCGGCCTGGAGGTCGGTTTCCTTGAGCGTCACCGACACCGTGCGGGCGCCCGCATTGGCGGAGTCGTAGAAGGCCTGGGCCGCCTGGCCGACGACGATCGAGTCCGACCCCACCAGCCCGCTGAACACATAGTTGGCGCTAGTCAGCACCGCGACATTGCTGCCGTTGTAGGTCTTGGTCGGGTCGCCGGTGAGCGAGATCGAGATCGGCTTGGGGGTGATGGTCCCGCTGCCCAGCAGGAATGACGGCAGAACATAGTTACTGAGCAGGGTGCCCGGTCCGGCGACATAGTCGACCGTGGTCAGGGGATTGTTGTTGAGGTCAACGCGGATGCTCTGCACGCCGGCGTTGACGTCCTCGAAAACACCGGTCGTCTTCACGACTTGGATGGTGTCCGTGCCCTGGAGGCCGGTGAGAACGAAGTTGGCGGAGGTCAGGCCGGTCAGGGTCGCCGTCCCGTCGTAGACCTTGGTGGGGTTGCCGACGATCTTGCCATTCAGGTTGAAGACCGGGCCGCCGCCCTCGACCAGTGGCGCCTGGCGGATGGTGCCGGTGCCGGTCGCCGAGGTGGCGAAGGTGTAGTTGTTGAAGAGCGAGGCCGAGCCGGAGATCTTTCCGGTCAGGTCGGCGGTCACCAGCCAGGTCCCGGCGTTGGCCGAGGCGTATGTCCCCGTCGTCTGGGTCACCGTCAGGCTGTCGGAGCCCATCAGGCCGACGGCCTCGAAGTTCGACGGCGACAGGGTCGCGACGTTGTTGGCGTCGTACTGTTTCGACGGATTGCCGACGATGTTGAAGGTGACGGCCGCCTTGGTGATGGCGCCCGCCCCCGTCGCCAGGGTCGGGAGGGCGTAGTTGCTCAGCAGGGTGCCGGCGTTCGCCACGATGTCCGGGGTCGTGATGGTGGTGCTGACCGTCCGGGCGCCGGCATTGGCGCTGTCGTAGTAGGCGGTCGCCTTGGGGGTCAGGGTCGCGCCCTGGCCGGCCACGAAGCCCGACAGGGAATAGGCCGAGCTGTCGACGTTCGCCGTCGAGGTCCCGTTGTAGACCTTGGTCGGATTGCCCGTGATCGACGCCGTCAGCGGACGCGGGGTGATGTTGGCGTAGAGGGTCAGGTTGCCGATCGAATAGTTGCCGGCCTTGGCGCCGGTCAGCCCGAACCCGGTGGCGCTCACAGCCAGGGCGACCCCGACATTGGACGTCGCGAAGGTCCCGCTCGCGCCGCCGGTCGTCAGGTTTACCTGGCCGACGTCCGAGGCGATCACGCCGCTGAGGGTCAGTCCGGCCAGGTTCAGCGTGGCCGTCGTTGTCCCGTCGTAGACCTTGTTCTGCGCGGACAGGCCGATGATCGAAAGGCCGCGCGCCGTGATGCTTCCGGACAGGCCCTGGGGCTGGACGAGGGTGTAGTTGGACGCCGAGGCGCCGGAGAGGGCGAAGCCGGTGACCGTGATGGCCTGCCCGGCGCCGACATTGGCGGAGGCGTACGTTCCGGCCGCTGAGGCGGTGTCCAGTGCAACGGCGTCGCCGGCCACCTCGCCGAACAGCAGGGCCTGGGAGATGTCCAGGGTGGCCGCCGTCGTCCCGTCATAGGTCTTGTTGCCCGAGAGCACCCCGACCACCCGGACGGTGGCCTTGTTGATCGTGCCGGCGCCGGTGGCGAGGGTCGGGAGGTCGTAGTTCGACAGGTTCGTGCCGCCGGACGCGGAGAAGCTGGTGACCTCCAGGCCGGCGGTCACGGTGCGCGCACCCGCCTGGTTGGAGTCGTAGGTCGCGCCGGTGGTCGAGACGACCGTGGCGCCCTGCCCGGCGATGAAGCCGCTGAGCAGGAAGTTGCCCGAGCTGAGACTGGCGAGGGTGCTCTTGTTGTAGATCTTGGTCGGGTTGCCGACGATCGACGCAGTCACGGCCTTGCGGGCGATCGTCCCGATGTAGGCGGTCACCGACGGTGTCGGGATGCTGTAGCCGTAGACCGGCTTGCCCGCGTTGGTGATCACCGGCGCGGAGGCGGTGACCCCGATCTGGTTGCCCGCATTCGCCGTCGTATAGGCCGACGTCACCGCCAGGCTGTCGGAGCCCACGAGGCCGGTCGCCACGAGGTTTCCCGGGACCAGGGTCGCCGTCGTATTGCCGTCGTAGGTCTTGGAGATCGTCCCGGTCAGGTCGAACGACAGGGTCGGGGCCAGGCTGTAAAGCAGGCCGTTGCCAGAACCCTGGGCGGGCGCGGTCGCCCCGGCGCCGTCGGCCGGATAGGTCGCGGCGTACTGGAGGAAGTCGAAGGCCAGCGAGCCGATCGTGTCGGTCGTCGGGCTGGTCGAATAGATGAGCCAGCGGCCGGCCGAGGACTGGACGCCCGTGGCGCCGCGGTTGTTGATGAAGTTCCCGGTGGTCCCGAGGGTGACGCCGTTGGTCCCGGAAACAGAACCCGACGCGCCGATGGTCAGGTCACCGCCGTTTGCGGAGATGGACACGGTCGGGCCCGACGCGGCGCCCGAAACGGTGACGCCCGCGCCGGAACTGACGGTGAGGGCGCCCGAACCCGTGTTCGCCACCGAAGCGCCGAGGGTGGCGGCGCCGCCCGAGCGCAGGGTCACGCCGCCGACGCCGGAGACGGCTCCCGAGGTCGACAGGGCTCCGCCCGCCGTGACGCCGACCGTGGAGCTTCCGGTGATGGAGTTGAGGCTCGCCGCACCGCCGGTTGCGGTCACGGTCAGGGGCCCCTGCGAGGTGATGTTGCCGCTGACGTTGACGTTGTGCGAGGCCGAGACGGTGGCCGCGCCCGAGGTCCCAGAGTTCAAACTCGCAAGGCTCAGGGACCCGCTGGTGGCGCGCACGGTCGTGGACCGGCCGACCACCTGCCCCAGGTTCACCGTACCGCCGCTGATGATCGAGAGCGTCCCCGACCCGGCCAGGGTGTTGGTTACCGTGGCGCCCAGGGTCATGCCGGTGGCGGCGGACAGGGAGACGCCATTCAGGCCGGTGATCGTGGCCGAGGCGCCGCTCTGGAGTGTGGCTCCGTTGGCGCTGATCGTCACCGCACGGCCGTCGACCGGTCCGCCGAGGACGATCTGCGACGCGTTGGTGATCTGGATCTGGCCGCTGGTCGCGTTGGTGACGCCGGCGCCGAGGTTGATGGCGTTGAGCGAACTCAGCGTCACCCCGTTGGGACCGGAGAGGGCGCCGGCGGCGGAGGTGGTGATCGACCCTGCAGCGGCCGTGAAGTTGAGGGCCGAGGCGGTCGCGGCCGCCGTCGTCGAGATGTTGCGGCCGGCGATCAGCGTCAGGCCGCCGCTGCCCGTGCCGGTGATGGCGGAGGAAACGACGACGTCGCGGTAGGCGTTGAGCGTGAGCGAACCCGAGCCCGACCAGGCGATGGGGGCGGCGACCGTGATGTCCCCCTCGCCGGGGGTCTGCACGCCGACGCCGACCGCACTGTTGGCGTCGGTGACCTGCGTCACGTTGGTGCCGCCGTTCAGGGCGGAGACGATGGTCGAGGCCGCGGCGGCGTCGATGGTCAGGTCCACCGGGTCCACCAGCCAGTGTCCGCCCTCGCCCGCCCGGATGACGGCGTCGCCGATCGTCATGAGGCGGCCGGACGTCTCGATCATGCCGCCGCCGGCCGGACCGCCGGCAAGGATGCGGGCGCCGGAGGCGATGGTCGTGCTCTCGGAAAGGCCGGTCTGCGGCGCCGTGACCCCGACCAGGACGGTTCCGCCGGATTGGCCGGAAGCGTCGAGGACGGCTTCCGAACCCACCGAGACCTTCCGCCCGGAGACCGTGATCAGGCCGCCTTCCGTACCCTTGCGGGCCTGGACCGAGCCATCGACGCGGGCCTCGCCCTCAGGCGCGGAAAGCCAGACCTCGCCGCCGGCGTTGCGAACGCCGGTGGCCTGGATCGTCCCGCCCCGGTTGCCCGCAAGGGTGTAGACGGACCCGCCGGCGGAGGCGAGGGCGACGCTGGCGGCCTCGATGCGCCCGGAGACCGTGACATCACCCGATCCGGCCGCGCCGGACGAGACATAGAGGCCGCGGGCGCCCTCGGCCGGCGCCATGAGCACGGTATCGCCGGCGGCGAGGCCGACGACGCCCTCAGGCGCGGAAATCTCGCCGCCGCTGAGCACCGAGGCGCCGACGAGGAAGACGTCGCCGCGGCGCGACAGGATCCGGCCCAGATTGCTGACCTCGCCCACCGAGTCGCCGCGCGCCGTCAGGTTTCCGCCGGCCATGAAGGCGGAGTTCGCGATGTCGCGCGTGGACAGGCCAATCGTTCCCCCGGCCAGGATCCGGCCCTCGGGACCGACGACCACGCCCTGCGGGTTGACCAGGAAGACCGATCCCGTGGCCGAAAGGCCGCCGCGAAGGATGGACATCTGCCCGCCGGTCACGCGGTTCAGCGTCGCGCCCTGGCCGTTCAGGATGGTGACCTGGCCGCCCTGCCCGATGGAAAAGGAACGCCAGTCGATCACGCCACTGGCGGTGGACTGGCGAACCTGCAGGGCCGACGCCGTCGGACTGCTGATGACCCCGGATCCCGCGACGAAGACGCCGCCCGTCGGCAGTTCGGGCGCACCCGCAGCGACGGCGGCGCTGGACAGGCCCACGAAGACGCCGGAAAGGAGAAGGGACTTGAGCGCGCCCCGGCGACGGGGCCCGGAGCGGGAAGTAATCAGGCGCGCAGGTTGGCAGGCAAGCGGAAGCGCCTCCACGCCCTCACCGGGCGATCCGGAAACGTCAACCTGGTCGACCACCTCGACACGACACTCCTGGGTCCTGGAACCGGCGGGGACTCCCGCCAGCAGGACATTGGGTTTCTCGGGCCAAAGTGAGAAACAAAAGGAAAATGTAAATAGCTAACGGATTGTTAACCAGAATTTCCGGTGGATTTGTGTTGATTCGTGTCCGCTGGAGCGCGGATCACGCCGTATCCGAGACCAGCCGGCGGGCCGCGGCCACGACGCTTTCCACCGAAAGATCCATCATGTGGCAGATGGCCTGGGACAGGTCAGGGTCCAGGGTCCGGATCTGGTCGAGGGTCCGCGCACCCCGCAGGACGCGCCCGTTTGGCCCCCAGGGGGCGTAGAGGCGCTCGTCCGACGGACCAAAGAGCCCAAGGGTCGGCGCCCCGGAGGCCGCCGCAAGGTGCATGAGCCCGGAATCGTTGCCGATATAGAGCCGGGCATGTCCGAGCGCGGCGTGGAGGGTGACCAGGTCGACCCTGCCGACGAGGTCGATGAACCGCCCGCGGGGCGCGACGGCGCGGAGGGTCGGCAGCACCCCGGCGTCCTGGGGGCCGCCGGCGACCAGGAGACGGCCCCCCTCCAGCGGTCCTCCGGGCCCGAGAAGCTGGATGGCGACCTGGGCGAAGCGCTCCACCGGCCAGGTCTTCCCCACCCAGTTCGCGGCGGGGCCGAGGGCGAGGATCGGGCCTTCGCCCGCGACCAGTTCCGCCGCCCGCCGGGCGGCGGCGGCGCTCACGTAGATGTGGGGGGCGGGCGGATCCTCCTGGACGCCGAGGACACGCGCCGCCTCGACCACCTTGTGGACGGGAGGCCCCGCAGTCCGCCTGTAGACGGCCCGCTTCCGCCGGTTGAGGAATCCGCTGATCGCCGAACCCCGCAGGTCGACCACCAGGCCCCAGGACCTGCGGCGAACCTGGTTCCAGAGCCGGACCCAGTGCCCGCCGTCGCGGGACTTCTCGAACGGGATGATGGCCTCTAGGCCCGGGACGCCCTCGAACAGCGGCGCTGCGGCGGGCCCGGCGACAATGGTGAACCGCGCGCCCGGGACCTCCTCCGCCAGCCTGTGGATCAGCCCCGAGGACAGCACGGCGTCTCCGATCCGCGTGGCGGTGATGAACAGAATCGGAAAGGGCGCGACCGGCATTGCGGATACATAATCGGAGGCTAGGTTAGGCTCCAGCCGCGCGAAGGTCCCCGACATGACAAACTGCCTGTGCCTGACAGACCGCGCCGTCGTGGAGGTGTCGGGGGAGGACCGGACGGTCTTCCTGCAGGGCCTCCTGAGCCAGTCCGTCGAAGGACTCGGGGAGGGCGAGGTCCGCTACGGCGCCCTCCTCGCGCCCCAGGGCCGGCTGCTCTTCGACCTCTTCATCATCGGACGCCCTGGCGCGGTCTGGCTGGACGTGGCGGCGTCGCGGCGCGACGACCTCGTCGCCCGGCTGCGGATGTACCGGCTTCGCGCCCGGGTCGCGGTCGAACCCGTCGCGGCGGCGGCCTGGACGGCCTGGCCGGACGCCCCGGGGCCGGGCTGGACGCCGGACCCCCGCGCACCCGGGCTCGCCTGGCGGGCCTGGGACCCGGAGCCGGAGCCGGACGGGACGGCGACCGCTGAAGCCTGGCGACGGAGGCGGCTGGAGTTCGGGGTCGGAGACGCCGAGGACTTCGACTTCGACCGGGACTACCCGGTGGAGCTCAACTTCGACCTGGTCGGGGGCGTGGACTTCGCCAAGGGCTGCTTCGTGGGCCAGGAAACCACCTCCCGGATGAAGCGTCGGGGACAGGTCAAGACACGCCTCGTTCCCATCCGCTTCGAGGGGCCGCCGCCACCGCGCGGCGCAGAGGTGCTGAACGGCGAACTGCGGGCCGGCGAGGTCCGCTCCGGGGTCGATGGCGTCGCGCTTGCGCTCCTGCGTCTGGACCGCCTCCAGGGTGAACTGTCCGTAAACGGACGACGCGTTCGGGCCTCACCCATCGACGATCCCGCCGGCTAAACCGCAGTGATCGTCTGTCACCGGAGGATCCTGCAACGGCTGGAAATCATCCCTTGGCCTTGGTTTCCGCTAGGAGTGCGGCAACCCTGCCGGGATGAGCGGCGGCTTGATTCGATGTGACTGGCGGGGCCTTGCGGGGGACCCCCTCTATGAGGCCTACCACGACCAGGAGTGGGGCGTCCCCGAACGCGATCCGGTCGCCCTCTGGGAAAAGCTGGTCCTCGACGGTTTCCAGGCCGGCCTCGCCTGGATCACCATCCTGCGGAAGCGCGAGGCCTTCCGGGCCGCCTTCGCCGGCTTTGATCCTGAACGGGTGGCGCGCTTTGGCGAGGCGGACCGGGCGCGGCTCCTGGCGGACGCCGGGATCGTGAGGTCCGCCGCCAAGATCGACGCGGCGATCTCCGGCGCACGGATCTTCCTCGACATGCGCGAGTCCGGCGTGGACTTCGCGGACTTCCTCTGGGGATTCACGGACGGCCGGCCCCTGCAGACCTGGCGCGAGGGACTTTCCGACGTCCACGCCGAGACGCCGCTGAGCCGGGAGGTGTCCGCCGCCCTCAAGGCCCGGGGATTCCGCTTCGCCGGACCCGTGATCGTCTACGCCTTCATGCAGGCTGTGGGGATGGTGAACGACCACCTGGTCACCTGCCATCGCCACAAGGATGTTCTGGAGATGGGACGGTGAAGCCCCGGACCGGAGGACCGGACTACGCCCTCGAGGCGCAGTCTCCCGCGCCGGTCTGCGGCGTGGACGAGGCGGGCCGCGGCCCCTGGGCCGGGCCGGTCAGCGCCGCCGCCGTGATCCTCGACCCTGACTTCATCCCCCCGGGGCTCGACGACTCCAAGGCCCTGACCGAGCGACGACGCGAGGCCCTGGAGCCCGAGATCAAGGCCGCGGCAGTCGCCTGGGCGGTCGGCTTCGCCACCGTCGAGGAGATCGACGCCCTCAACATCCTGAGGGCCACGGGCCTCGCCATGCGGCGGGCTGTGGAGGCCCTGGCCATACGGCCGGCCTTCATCCTGGTCGACGGGTCCTACCGCTTCGACCTTCCCGCCCCCGTGCGGCCGGTGGTCCGGGGAGACAGCCTGTCCGTCTCGATCGCCGCCGCCTCCATCCTCGCCAAGACCGCGCGGGACCGGGTCATGCTCGACCTTGACCGGGACTGGCCGGACTACGGTTTCGCCGCCCACAAGGGCTACCACGCGCCCCGCCACGTGGAGGCGCTGCAGCGCCTGGGCCCCTGCCCGGCGCACCGGCGCTCCTTCGCCCCGATCAGGGCCCTGCTGGGCCCGGCGGATTAACCTTCCGTTCACCACGTTTCGAAACGGACCCTAAACCACGCAGGGCGAGGATTCCCTTTCCGGACTCCGCGGGCTAAGGACTGGGCGTGACCCCCGACACCATCATCCAGGGCGACTGCATCGAGGTCCTGAAGGGCCTGCCCGACCGGTCGGCGGACCTCGTCTTTGCGGACCCGCCCTACAACCTCCAGCTCGGCGGCGACCTGCTGCGCCCGGACAATTCCCGTGTGGACGCCGTCGATGACCACTGGGACCAGTTCGAGAGCTTCGCCGCCTACGACGCCTTCACGCGGGCCTGGCTGACCGAATGCCGCCGGGTGCTGAAGGACGATGGCGCCATCTGGGTCATCGGCAGCTACCACAACATCTTCCGTGTCGGGACGATCCTCCAGGACCTCGGCTTCTGGATCCTGAACGACGTGGTCTGGCGCAAGACCAACCCCATGCCGAACTTCAAGGGCGCGCGCTTCACCAACGCCCACGAGACCCTGATCTGGGCGGCCAAGGGACGCGGCGCCAAGCGCTACACCTTCAACTACGACGCCATGAAGATGGCCAATGACGAGCTGCAGATGCGCTCGGACTGGACCTTTCCCCTTTGCACGGGCGAGGAGCGGCTGAAGGACGAGACGGGCGCCAAGGCCCACCCGACCCAGAAGCCGGAAGCCCTCCTGCACCGGGTCCTGCTGGCCTCGACCAAGCCCGGCGACCTCGTCCTCGACCCCTTCTTCGGCACGGGCACCACCGGCGCCGCCGCCCGCCGCCTGGGACGGCGCTATGTCGGCATCGAGCGCGAGACCGACTATGTGGAGCTGGCGCGCGAGCGCATCGCCCGGGTCCAGCCCGTGGCCCCCGAGGACCTCCAGGTCACTGGCTCGCGGCGCGCCGAGCCCCGCGTACCCTTCGGCCAGATCCTCGAGGCCGGCCTCCTGAGGCCCGGCGACGTCCTCTACTGCCCCCGGGGCGAGCGGGCGGCCCGCGTGCGCGCCGACGGTTCCCTGGCCCTCGGCGACCTGACGGGCTCGATCCACAAGGTCGGGGCCATGGTCCAGTCGGCGCCGGCCTGCAACGGGTGGACCTACTGGCACTTCCGCACGGACAAGGGCCTGGCGCCCATCGATGTCCTGCGCGCCCAGGTCCGGAGCCGCCTGCCCGGCTGACCGGCGGACCGCCGCCGTTTTTCCTTTGCGGGCCCGATGTCCGGGCTAAGCTGCCCGCATGAACCCGCGCATCCTGGTCCTGACCCTGTCGACCTTCGCCTTCGGGTCGACCGCCTTCATCTTCGCGGGCGTCCTCGAGACCATGGCGCATGACCTCGGGGTGACCACCGCCGTCGCCGGCCAGCTGCAGACCTCCTATGTCCTGGTCTCCGCCCTCCTGGGGCCGCCCCTCGCCTGGCTCCTGGGCAAGGTGGACCGGAAGGTCCTCCTCACCGCCGCCCTCGGCTGCGGGGCCCTGGCCAACCTCGCCTGCGCGGCGGCGCCCGGCTTCCACGCCCTTCTCGTCCTGCGCACCCTCGTGGGCCTGTCGGCGGCGATCGCGGGGCCCTCGGCCAGCGTCGCTGCGGCGGCCCTGGTGCCGCCCGAACGTCGGGGCTCGGCCGTCGCCACTGTGATGGGCGGCATGACCATCGCCTTCGTCATCGGCATTCCGCTGGGCAGCTTCGTCGGGGCGCACTTCGGCTGGCGCTCCACCTTCGTCCTCGCCTCCGTCCTGACCGGAGTCGCCTTCCTGGGGGTCCTGACCCTCATGCCCTCGGTCCGGCCGCCGCCGCCCGCAGCGGGGGCGCCGCGGCTCGCCCTGTCGCCCCTCTTCCCGCTCTACGCCGCGACCTTCCTGTCCTTCGCCGCGAACATGACGGTGAACCTCTTCATCGCCCCGGTGGTCCGGGTCGGGGCCGGCGTGACCGGGGCCGGGGTGGGCCTGTTCCAGATGGTCATCGGCCTTGGCTCCATCGTCGGCCTTTCCCTGGGCGGGCGCGCGGGCGACCGGGGAGAGGGCCGCGAGTGGCTCATCCTGTGTTTCCTCGGGCAGCTGACCGCGATGAGCCTGCATGTGGCGGCCACCCACCACCTGACGCCGCCTGGCCTGCCCAGCCGGCTCCTGGTGGCCCTGGCCATCTTCGTCGCCTCGACCTCGCTCTTCTCCCTGATGCCGGTCCTGTCCTCGCGCATCATCCAGACCAGCCGAGGCGCGCCCCTCGCCATGGCGGTGAACGGCTCCGTCAATTCGATGGGCCAGGCCCTCGGCTCCGCGGTCGGCGGCTTCGCCCTCGCGACCATCGGCGTGCCGGGCATCCCGATGTCGGCCATCTGCATCTCGCTGGCCGGCCTCGCGATGACCGCCCTCTTCATCCCGCGCCGGACATCCCCTGCGCCCGTCGGACCGCCTTGAGGAAGACGCTGGGAAGGTCGCCCTCGGCGCCGTCCGCCAGCCACTCGACGCCTTCCCCCTCGCCCTCGGCGGCCAGCACCTTCAGGGTGAGGCTGAAGTGGGTGAAGACATGCTCCACCGCCACGGCGTCCCGCCAGTTACGCCTCGCCGGGGCGGCGCCGGCGATGGCCTCGGGGCCGGGACCGGCTTCGCTCCAGTCGGTTGTGGGCAGGCCCAGCATGCCGCCCAGGAGGCCCCGGGGCGGGCGCCGCACCACGGCGATCCCCCGCGCGCCGCGCAGGACGAAGACAACGCCCCGCCGCGCCGGGCGGGCCGCGCGGGGGCTCTTCCGCGGCCAGGTCCCGGGGTCGCCCGAGGCGAAGGCGGCGCAGTCGCCCGGCGCAGGGCACTGGCTGCAGGCCGGCGACCGCGGCCGGCAGACGGTCGCCCCGAGGTCCATCAGCGCCTGGGCCCAATCCGCCGGGGCCTCCGGGTCCGCCAGTCCCGCGGCAAGCGCGCGAAGCTCGGGACGGGCGGCGGGAAGCGGGGTCTCGACGGCGAAAAGGCGGGACATGACCCGCTCGACATTGCCGTCGACGACGTTCGCCGGGCGGTCGAAGGCGATGGCCGCCACCGCCGCCGCCGTGTAGGGCCCGACGCCGGGCAGGCCCAGCAGGGCGGCCTCGGTGTCCGGGAAGACCCCGCCATGGCGGTCCCGGACCGCCCGGGCGCAGGCCAGTAGGTTGCGGGCCCGGGCGTAGTAGCCAAGGCCGGCCCAGGCTGCCATCACCTCGGCGTCCCCGGCGTCAGCGAGGGCCGTGACGGTCGGCCACCGCGCCAGGAAGGCATGGAAGTAGGGGGTCGCGTGGACCACGGTGGTCTGCTGCAGCATGACCTCTGACAGCCAGACCCGGTAGGGATCAACCGGCGCGCGGGAGCCCGGCGGGCGACGCCAGGGGAGGTCCCGGGCGCCCGCCCGGTACCAGTCGAGGATGCGGCGTCTCAGGCGCTCGGGGTCCATGCGCGAACCCTAGCGCCTTTCGCGGCGGCCGGAAGGGGACTCCCGGCCCGGCGACGGCGGGTCTAGGATGGCGGCCATGCGAGGCCGCAGACTTCCCACCCCCGCCGAGGCCGCCGAGATCCTCGCCCGCCGACGGACGCGACCGGCCCACAGGGCCGCCCCGCCGGCCGGGCGCAGCCTCGCCCCGGTGCTCAAGGCGCTGGACGCCCGCTTCGGGCAGGGGCCGGGCGCCCTGCAGGCCCGCTGGCCCGAGATCGTCGGCGCCGAGCTGGCCCGGCGCACCGAACCGGTCAGGCTCTCGCCCCCCCGGGGCGGCGCGCCCGGCGTCCTGGAGATCCGCGTGGCGGGCCCCTCGGCGACCCTCGTCCAGCACCGCAGCGCCGAGATCCTGGACCGGGTGAACCTCTTCCTGGGCGCCGGGGCGGCCGGACGCCTGCGGGTGGTGCAGGGCCCCCTGCGCAATCCGCCGCCGCCCCTCCGGCAGGGCGTCTCCCGTCGCCGTCCGCCGCCCCTGGACGCCGCGGTCGAGGCGGCGCTGGACGCCGGTGCGGCGCCCGCCCGGACCGACCGCCTGCGCGCCGCCCTGGTCGCCCTGGGCCGCTCCGTCCACAGAAACCGGCCCGACGCGACCTGAGCGGCCTTGGGCGGACGTCCCCCGGCGCCTAGAATCGGGGTCTACTCCCAACCAAAGTCATCCTGGAGGCGATATGTCCCGGTTCAGCCCCCTCGCCCTCGCCGCCCTGGCCGGTGCGCTCCTGCTCGCCGCCTGCAGCCGCGGCCCGACGCCCTCGACCGACGACATGACCCTGGGCGATCCCAAGGCGCCGGTGAAGATGGTCGAGTACGCCTCGGCGAGCTGCACCCACTGCGCGAGCTTCAACAACAACGTCTTCCCGGCCTTCAAGGCCAAGTACATCGACACCGGCAAGGTGCACTACACGCTGAAGGAGTTCCTCACGCCGCCCAACGAGCTGGCGGCGGCGGGCTTCCTGACCGCGCGCTGCGCCGGCAAGGAAAAGTATTTCACCGTCCTGGACGCCATCTTCCGCAGCCAGCAGGAGATCTTCCAGACCGGCGACATGCGGGGGATCCTCCTGCGCGTCGCCCAGTCCGCTGGCCTGACCGAGGCCCAGTTCAACGCCTGCATCTCCGACGAAGAGGCCCTCAAGGCCCTGAACGCCCGCGTCGAGCGCGCCGTCAAGCAGGACCGGATCACGGGTACGCCCGCCTTCTTCATCAACGGCAAGTCGGTGGGCGAGGGCGAGATCAGCCTCGCGGCCCTCGAGAAGGCCGTGGCCGAAGCCTCCAAGTAGGCGGAACCGGAGGACAGGTGCAGTTCCAGCGGCTCAGGCTCTCCGGCTTCAAGTCCTTCGTCGATGCGACGGAACTGCGCATCGAGCCCGGAATCACGGGCATTGTCGGGCCGAACGGCTGCGGGAAGTCCAACCTCCTGGAAGCCCTGCGCTGGGTGATGGGCGCCAACTCCGCCAAGGCCATGCGGGCCGGCGGGATGGACGACGTCATCTTCGCCGGCTCCGGCGGCCGGGCCTCGCGCAACCACGCCGAGGTCGTGCTGACCATCGACAACGCCGAACGCCGGGCGCCGGCCGCCTACAACGACAGCCCTGTCCTGGAGGTGGTGCGGCGGATCGACCGGGGCGAGGGCTCGACCTATCGCATCAACGGCCGCGAGGTCCGGGCGCGCGATGTCCACCTGCTCTTCGCCGACGCCTCGACGGGCTCGAACTCCCCGGCCCTGGTCCGCCAGGGACAGATCTCCGAGCTGATCGCCGCCCGGCCGCAGAACCGCCGGATGATCCTCGAGGAAGCCGCCGGGGTCTCCGGGCTCCACACCCGCCGGCACGAGGCGGAGCTGAGGCTTAAGGCCGCCGAGACCAACCTCGCCCGGCTCGACGACATCGCGCGGGAACTGGAGTCGACCCTCAACCGTCTCCGCCGGGAGGCCCGGAGCGCCGAGCGTTACCGCCGGCTGTCCGCCGAGATCCGGACCCTGCAGTCCGCCGTCCTGCACGCCCGTTGGGCCGAGGCCGGGGAGGCCGTCCGTCGTCTCTCCGAAGAGGCGGCGGAATCGGCGCGGGGGGTCGAGGACACCGCCCGGGCGGCGGCGGCGGCCAGCGCGCGCTCGGCCCGCGCCGAGGCGGCCATGCCCGCCCTGAGGGAGGCCGAGACCGTCGCCGCGGCGGTCCTCAACAAGCTGGCCATCGACCGGGACCGGCTCGAGCGCGAGGGCGAGGCCCTGGCCGAGGAGGTCCGCAGGCTCGAGGCCGATATCGTGCGCATCGACGGCGACCGCGCCCGGGAGACCCAGTTCACCGGCGACGCCGCCGCCGCCCTGGCCCGGCTTGAGCCGGAACTCGCCCGGCTTGAGGCCGAGCTCGCGGCGGCTCCCTCCCGGGGCCCCGAGCTCGAGGCGGCCCTCCGGGCGGCCGAGGCCGAGCGCGACCGCCTTCAGTCCGAGGTCGAGGCCCTCGCCGCCCGGGCCGCCGCGGAGGTCGCCCAGCGTCGGGCCGCCGAGGCGCGG
>JAPOKE010000052.1 GCA_029977805.1 Phenylobacterium parvum
CGCCCCAGTTCACGTAGCGGCCTGCGAAGTCGGGCGCATCGAAAATCGCCGTGCCCTTGACGAAGGTGTTGTTCGAGCCGGTCAGGTCGGCCGAGCCGCCGATCATCTCCGGGATGGACGGGAAGAGGTGGTCGAGGGCCGAGCCGGAGTGCTGGCGGGTGGCCGCCGCGGGCCGCGCCTCCGCCGCCGCGGCGATGTGGGCGTCGATGGCCTCGAAGGCGCCGGCCGGGAGTTCGCCGGACATGGCGCGCTGGAAGTCGGCGGCCTTGGCCGACGCCGCCAGGCGGGCCTGCCAGGCCTTGCGGGTGCGACCGCCCCGGCGGCCGGCCCGGCGCCAGGCCTTCACCAGGTCGTCGGGCAGCTCGAAGGGGGGCAGGTCCCAGCCCATGGCCTTGCGGGACTCGGCGATCTCGGGGTCGAACAGGGTGTAGCCGTGGCTGTGGGGGTCGCCCTCCTTGGGCCCGGCGCCCTTCGAGATCTTGGTGCGGCAGGCGATCAGGGTCGGCCGGTCCTGCCTGGTCGCCCAGCGCAGGGCGGCCGCGATCCTGCCGTGGTCATGGCCGTCCACCGCCTTGACCGCCCATCCATAGGCCTTGAAGCGGGCCAGCTGGTCGCCGGTCTCGGCGATGGTCGCCTCGCCGTCGATGGTGGTGTTGTTGTCGTCGAACAGGACGGTCAGCCGGTTCAGGCGGAAGCGGCCGGCGATGGAGGCGGCCTCATGGCTGACGCCCTCCATCAGGCAGCCGTCGCCGGCGATGACCCAGGTGCGGTGATCCACCAGGTCCTCGCCGAAGCGGGCGGCGAGGTGGCGCTCGGCCATGGCCATGCCGACGGCGGTGGCGATGCCCTGGCCGAGGGGGCCGGTGGTGGTCTCGACCCCCGGGGTGTGGCCGTACTCCGGGTGCCCGGGGGTGTTGGATCCCCACTGACGGAAGTTGCGGATCTGGTCCATCGTCACGGCCTTGAAGCCGGTCAGGTGCAGGAGCGCATAGATCAGCATGGAGCCGTGCCCGGCCGACAGGACGAAGCGGTCGCGGTCGGCCCAGTCGGGCTTAGAGGCGTCGTACTTCAGGAATTTGGTCCAGAGCACGGTGGCCACGTCGGCCATGCCCATGGGCATGCCCTGGTGCCCCGACTTCGCCCTGTGCACGGCGTCCATCGAGAGGACGCGGATGGCGTCGGCCATTTTCACGGACGGGACAGGCATGGCGGGAATCCGGTTGTCGGCGGCGGGGGTTTCGGCCTCGCACAGGGGACCGGAAGGGTCAAGAAAGGTAAGTGTTCCGGCGGCGCGGCGGATGGCGCTATAGAAGGACGGCAACCTCCGGAGTCCCCCATGACCCAGGACGAATCCGCCCTCGACCAGGCCGCAAGGCGGCTCGACCGCGCCCTGTCCCTGCTGGAGCAGGAGCTGGCCGGACGCCGGGCCGGCGGCGAGGGCGAGCTCTTCGACCCCGCCCGCAGCGGCCTCGCCGCGGAACTGGAGCGCAGCCGCCAGCGCGAGCGCGAGCTGCAGGCCGCCGGCGCCGAGGCCTCCCGCGCCCTCGGCCAGGCCATCGCCGAGATCGAGGCGGTGCTCGGCGGCGGACGGGGAGGCTGATCCATGGCCCAGGTGACCCTCAGCGTGAACGGCCGGCCCTATGTGGTCGGCTGCGAGGACGGCCAGGAGGCCCACCTCACCGAGCTCGCCCGCCTGTTCGACGAGCAGGTCCGACAGGTCTCCCGGGACGTGGGACAGCTGGGTGAGACCCGCCTCTTCCTGATGGCCGCCCTGTTGCTGGCCGACGAGCTGTCGGACCTCCGCGGCCGGGTCGGCGGCCTGCAGGCGGACAACGCCCGGCTCCAGGCCGAGGCCGGCTCGGTGGAAGGCCGCGCCGCCGCCGCCCTCGAGGCCGCCGCGCGCCGGATCGAGAAGCTGGCCGGCGCCTGACGCCGACGCCTTGCCGCGGGTCCCCCCGGGGCCTAGATTGAAAGGCGGCGGGTCTTGCTGCGGCTCGCGTCGAAGGCGACTTATCCCAGCGACCTTAATTCTCTTGAAGGGAGCTGTCCCTGGTCGGGTCCGTGGACCCGGGCACACGGCGCCCACCTGGTTATCCAGGTCGAGGGGGTTGAACTGTCCTTCACGGTTCCCGCGGCGCCGCCACCCTGCTTCCCGGACATGCCTTGCCATCTCCTGACCCCGACCGGATCTCCCGACAGGACCTGAGGCGCGCCCAGCGCCGGCGCCGCCGGGCGCTTGCGGCCGCCCAGCCCGACGCCGGCGCCCGGGCCGCCCTGCTGCTGGCCGAGGACGCCCTGCCCGCCTTCGGGACCTTCGCCGCCTACCTTCCCGCCGGCGGCGAGATCGATCCCGCCCCGCTCGCCGCGCGGCTCATGGCGCGCGGCGGCCGTCGCCTCCTGCCGCGGGTGATGGAGGACGGCGCCATGCGGTTCCTGGACGCGCCCCCGGAGGGCGTCCTTGCGCCCGACGCCGCCGGCCTGCCCGCCCCGCCGGCCGACGCCCCCGGGCTGCGGCCGGACCTGGTGATCGCCCCCCTGCTGGCCTTCGACCGCCTCGGCGGCCGCCTGGGCCAGGGCGGCGGACACTATGACCGGACGCTGGCCGGACTCCGCCGCACCGGTCCGGTCTTCGTCCTCGGCCTCGCCTATGCGGGACAGGAGGTGGACAGGCTGGACCTGGAGCCCCACGATCAGAAGCTTGACGCCGTCCTCACCGAGGCCGGATACCGCCGCCTTCCGCAGGCCTGAAGGAACAGCATGCGCTTCGCCTTTTTCGGAGACGTGGTCGGGAAGTCCGGCCGGGACGGCCTGGCCGACCACCTGCCCGGCCTCCGCCGTCGCCTTGACCTCGAGTTCGTCATCGTCAACGCCGAGAACGCTGCGGCGGGCTTCGGCATCACCGAGCGGACCGCCCGGGACCTGTTCGACGCCGGCGCGGACTGCCTGACCCTGGGCAACCACGCCTGGGACCAGAAGGAGGCCCTGACCTACATCGTCCGGGAGCCCCGGCTGATCCGCCCCCTGAACTATCCGGTGCTGGCGGACGCCCCCGGCCTGGGCGCCAACCTGTTCGAGACCTCGGGCGGCCGCCGGATCCTTGTGATCAACCTGCTAGGCCGGGTGCACATGGACAGCCTGGACGATCCCTTCGCCGCCGTGGACCGGGAACTGGACAAGGCGCCCCTTGGCATGGTGGCCGCCGTGGTGGTGGACATGCACGCCGAGGCCACCTCCGAGAAGGCGGCCATGGCGCACCTCCTCGACGGTCAGGCCTCGCTCGTCGTCGGCGCCCACACTCACACGCCCACGGCCGACGCCCAGATCCTGCCCGGCGGCACGGCCTACCAGACCGACGCCGGCGCCTGCGCCGACTATGACAGCGTCATCGGCAACATGAAGGACGAGCCGATCCGCAGGTTCACCACCCGGATCTCGGGCGGCCGGTTCAAGCCGGCGGAGGGCCCGGCCACGGTGTGCGGCGTCTTCGTGGAGACCGACGACGCCACGGGCCTGGCCCGCCGGATCGCGCCGATCCGGATCGGCGGCCGCCTGGCGGAGACCGTCCCCGACCTCAGCCCGGCCGCCGCCTGAAGAAGCGGCCGACGCCCGCCGGCGGCGCCTGGCGGGCCTTCAGGCGGGCCTCCAGGACCGGCAGGGTGAGCTGGCCGGCCTGGGCCTCGTCCAGGGCTTCGAAGCGCCGGGCGGCGGCCCTGGCCTGCTCGTCCGCGGTGATCTTGCCGTCATAGTTGCGGTCTGCGCCGCGGACCGGCTGGGGCTCGTCGAGCAGGCCGAAGGACGAAGCCCCGTCGAGGCCGCGCCCGCGCGGCGCCGGGGCCCCGCCCTCGCCCTGGCCGGGGCGGAAGGCCGCCGACTGGGGCAGGATCTCGGGGGCCACCTCGTTCTCGTAGGTCGTGTTCTCGAAGCCGTCGACCCGGCCGTCCCGGTCCGCATCAAGACGACCAAGGAACCGGAGGCCGTCCGCGGCGAACTCCTTCGGGGTCAGGGCCCCGTCCCGGTCTGCGTCGGCGCCGGCGAACCAGTCCGCCAGCCCGGTCGCGGACCGGAAGGGCTCGCCGAAGGGGCTGATGAACAGGGCGTCGTCCGGCCGCGGCGAGGGGTCCGCCTGCAGGGGGCCTGCGGCGGCCAGCACCAGTCCGAGGCCGGCCAGGCCGGCGAGGCGGCGGGGCGGGAAGGGACGACTCATCGCTCAGGCTCCGTTGCGGGCGGCAGGACAGAACGACGGACCTGCGGCGTCAATGCGGCGAAGCGGGAATCCCGGGGGAAACCCGGGCGGCGGGACCCGGCGAAGGGGGCTTGCCAGCCCTGCGGGCGTCCCCCCATCCTCAGCCGGCGGCGGCGAGGGCCGGCGCCTGCGAACCGCCCAGGGTGACCCCGCCATGCTGCACTTCCTGCTTCGCGCCGCCTTCGCGGCCTTCGGCCTCGCCATCGCCGCCCGCCTGGTGGACGGGATCTCGTACGACGTCCCCCTCACCCTGGCCCTGGCGGCCCTGCTGCTCGGGGTGGTCAACGCCCTCCTGCGGCCGCTGCTGGTCGTGCTCACCCTGCCCCTCACCGTCCTGAGCTTCGGGCTCTTCCTGCTGGTGATCAACGCCGGGATGATCCTGCTGGTCTCGCGGATCCTTCCCGGCTTCCACGTCGCGGGCTTCACCCCCGCCCTGCTCGCCGCCATCATCACCGGGGTGACGAGCTGGGCCGCCCACATGCTGCTGGGCGACCTGCGCCGGCTCGGCGCCGGCAAGGGCTGAGGACCCCGCAAAGAAAAGGGGGCGGAGCCAGCGGCTCCGCCCCCCGGACTTTCGGGAAACGACCTGGATCAGAAGTCCATGTCGCCCATGCCGCCCATGCCGCCGGGCATGCCCGGGGCCGCCGCGCCGCCCTTCTTGGGCGCCTCGACGATGGCGGCTTCGGTGGTGATCAGCAGGCCGGCCACCGAGGCGGCGTCCTGCAGGGCGGTGCGGACCACCTTGGCCGGGTCGATGACGCCGGCCTTGACCATGTCCACGTACTCTTCGGTCTGGGCGTTGAAGCCGAAGGTGGCCGAGTTGTTCTCGAGCACCTTGCCGACCACGATCGAGCCTTCGACGCCGGCGTTCTCGGAGATCTGCCGGATCGGGGCCTGGAGGGCGCGACGCACGATGGCGACGCCGGCCTCCTGGTCGTCGTTGTCGCCCTTCAGGCCCTCGAGGGCCTTGGAGGCCTTCAGCAGGGCCACGCCGCCGCCGGGGACGATGCCTTCCTCGACCGCCGCGCGGGTGGCGTTGAGGGCGTCGTCGACGCGGTCCTTCTTTTCCTTCACCTCGACCTCGGTCGAGCCGCCGACGCGGATGACCGCGACGCCGCCGGCCAGCTTGGCCAGCCGCTCCTGCAGCTTTTCCTTGTCGTAGTCCGAGGTGGTGTCCTCGATCTGGCGCTTGATCTGGCCGATGCGGGCCTCGATGCCGTCCTTGGCGCCGGCGCCGTCGACGATGGTGGTGTCGTCCTTGGTGATCGACACCTTCTTGGCGCGGCCCAGCATGTCGAGGGTCACGTTCTCAAGCTTGATGCCGAGGTCCTCGGAGATCAGCTCGCCGCCGGTCAGGATGGCGATGTCCTCGAGCATGGCCTTGCGGCGGTCGCCGAAGCCCGGGGCCTTGACGGCCGCGACCCGCAGGCCGCCGCGCAGCTTGTTGACGACCAGGGTGGCCAGGGCCTCGCCCTCGACGTCCTCGGCGATGATCAGCAGGGGACGGCCGGACTGCACGACGGCCTCGAGGACCGGCAGCAGGGGCTGGAGGGAGGTGAGCTTCTTCTCGAAGAGCAGGATGAGGGGCTCGTCGAGTTCAGCCTCCATCTTGTCGGCGTTGGTGATGAAGTAGGGCGACAGGTAGCCGCGGTCGAACTGCATGCCCTCGACGACGTCGAGCTCGGTCTCGGCCGTCTTGGCCTCCTCGACCGTGATCACGCCCTCGTTGCCGACCTTGTCCATGGCCTTGGCGATCATCTCGCCGACCTCGGTGTCGCCGTTGGCGGAGATGGTGCCGACCTGGGCGATCTCGGCGTTGGTGGTGACCTTGCGCGAGGACTCGCGGATGGACTCCACGACCTTGGCCACGGCCTTGTCGACGCCGCGCTTCAGGTCCATCGGGTTCATGCCGGCCGCGACCGACTTCATGCCCTCGACCACGATGGCCTGGGCCAGGACGGTGGCGGTGGTGGTGCCGTCGCCGGCCTTGTCGTTGGTCTTGGAGGCGACTTCACGGATCAGCTGGGCGCCGAGGTTCTCGAAGCGGTCGGAGAGCTCGATCTCCTTGGCCACGGACACGCCGTCCTTGGTGGAGCGGGGCGCGCCGAAGGACTTCTCGATGACCACGTTGCGGCCCTTGGGGCCCAGGGTCACCTTCACGGCGTTGGCGAGGGTGTTCACGCCGCGCAGCATCCTGTCGCGGGCGTCGGAACCGAAATAGACGTCTTTGGCAGCCATTTGCCTACTCTTTCAGAAAGGGATTGTTGGGTCTGGAAGCGGTCGGGGGATCTATTCGATCACGCCCAGGACATCGCTTTCCTTCATGATCAGGAGGTCGGCGCCGTCGATCTTGACCTCGGTGCCGGACCACTTGCCGAACAGGATCCGGTCGCCCTTCTTCAGGTCGAGGGGCTGGACCTTGCCGGACTCATCACGGGCGCCGGGGCCGACGGCGATGACTTCGCCTTCTTGCGGCTTTTCCTTGGCGGTGTCGTGGATGATGATCCCGCCCTTGGTCTTCTGTTCTTCTTCGACGCGCTTCACGAGGACGCGGTCACCGAGGGGACGAAACGCCATGTCTTGGTCTCTCCGTTCAGGACGAGGGTTCTTGGAACTCCCGGGGCCGCGCCGCTTTTGGCAGCCGCCGCCTCCGAGTGCTAACGCGTGGGGGAGTTAGGGACGGGGCTCGCCGGAGTCAAGCGCCCGGCCCTGGCGCATGCCTTCAGTTCCGGTTGGACCGGCGCGACGCCGGCGGCTAAGGTCCCGTCCGACTGTGACGCCACAACAAGGAAACGCCCATGCGCCGCGCCGCCGTGATCGCCACCCTCTCGGCCCTCGCCCTCGCCCTTCCCGCCATCGCGGAGACCTGGACGGCCTATACGACGCCGACCGACAAGGGGATCCAGTGGTCCTACGATTCCGACTACTCCTACCGCGACGCGGCCTCGGGCCGGGTGGTGGTCATGACCGCGGTCGGCAAGGTGGGCGCGACCCCGCGGATGGGTCCTTCCGCTCCCGGCGCCTCTGACGGCGTGGGCTTCGTCTACGCCCTCGACTGCAAGGCGAAGAACCTCATCCCCATGGGCGGATACTCGCCCAAGAAGCCGCTTGAAGTCGCCGGCGACTGGCGCAGCGCGGCGCCCAAGAAGGCGGACGGGGCCGATGACGCCGCCCTGATGCGCCAGGTCTGCGCGGGCGCGGCCTCCCTGCCCACCAAGTAGGCGGGGGACCTTCGGACGAACGGGGCGGCCCTCGCGGGCCGCCCTTTTTCGTGGCGGGGCCCGGCCAGGCCAGGCGGTCAGCGCATGCCGACGGGGACCCGCTCGGCGTCGCGCTCCGCCCGGATCTTCATCTGCAGGTCGCCGTACTTCGCCAGCTCCATCCGGGCGATGGTGCGGTTGTGGACCTCGTCAGGGCCATCCGCGAGGCGCAGGGTGCGCTGGCTGGCGTAGGACTTGGCCAGGCCGAAGTCGCTGGTCACCCCGCCGCCGCCATGGGCCTGGATGGCGTCGTCGATCACCTTGATGGCCATGGTCGGGGCCTGGACCTTGATCATGGCGATCTCCATCCGGGCGACCTTGTTTCCGGCCTTGTCCATCATGTCCGCCGCCTTCAGGCAGAGCAGGCGGGTCATCTCGATGTCGATCCGGGCGCGGGCGATGCGCTCCTCCCAGACCGAGTGCTCGGAGATGTACTTGCCGAAGGCCTTCCGGGTCATGAGCCGGCGGCACATCTTCTCCAGGGCGACCTCCGCCGCGCCGATGGTGCGCATGCAGTGGTGGATCCGGCCGGGACCGAGCCGGGCCTGGCTGATCTCGAAGCCGCGCCCCTCGCCCAGCACCAGGGACTCCTCCACCGGCACCCGGACATTCTCCAGGAGAACCTCGGCGTGGCCATGCGGGGCGTCGTCGTAGCCAAAGACCGGCAACATGCGCAGGACCTTGATCCCGGGCGTGTCCATGGGCACCAGGACCTGGGACTGCTGGGCGTGCAGGGCGGCGTCCGTGTTGGTCTTGCCCATGACGATGGCGACCTTGCAGCGCGGGTCGCCGACCCCGGAGGACCACCACTTGCGGCCGTTGATCACATAGTGGTCGCCGTCGCGGTCGATGCGCGTCTCGATGTTGGTGGCGTCCGAGGAGGCCACCAGGGGCTCGGTCATCAGGAAGGCCGAGCGGATCTCGCCGCGCATCAGGGGCGCCAGCCAGCGGTCTTTCTGCTCGCGGGTGCCGAACCGGTTGAGCACCTCCATGTTGCCGGTATCCGGGGCCGAGCAGTTGAAGACCTCCGAGGCGAAGCTGACCCGGCCCATGATCTCGGCGATCGGGGCGTATTCCAGGTTGGACAGCTGCACGCCCTCGAAGACGAAGGTGTCGTCCACGTGCGGGTGGCCGGAGTCCGGCGGCATGAACATGTTCCAGAGGCCGGCGGCCCGGGCCCGGGCCTTCAGCTCCTCGACGACGGGGATCACCTTCCAGGGGTCGCCCTCGGCGTGCTGGGCCTCGTAGACCGGGACGGCGGGATGGACGTGCTCGTCCATGAAGTCGCTGACGCGGCGGATGAGTTCCTTCTGGCGGGCGGAGTACTCGAAGTCCATGGCGGTCGCCTTTCGTTCAAACGCTTGTTTGAACCGGTCTCACGGCGCTGGGGCGGGGACAAGGGCGCGGGCCGCCTGGGGGGCGTCTTTTGATCTGTCTCAAGCCTCTGGCCTTCCGGCGCCCCCGGGGCCAGCATGGGCCATGCTTCCAGAACTTCCCTACCGCCCCCTGCAGTGGGGCGAAGTCCGCCTCGAACCCCTGGCCGAAGACCACCGCGAGGCCCTCCGGGCCGCCTGCGCCGCCGACCCGGCGGTCTGGCGCGACCTCTATTCCCTGTCCCTGGACGGGGAGCACTTCGACGTCTTCTGGGAGGGGGCCCGGGCCGCCGCCCTGGCGGCCGGGACAGCCCGACACTACGCCGTCCTGCTCGGGGGCCTCTGCGTCGGCCTCACCGCCTTCCTGAAGATCGACAGGGCCAACGCCGTCCTGGAGATCGGCCTGACCTACTACGCCCCCGACGCCCGGGGCGGTCCGGTCAATCCGGCCGCCAAGCGGCTCCTGCTGGGCGAGGCCTTCGAGGCCGGCTTCGGCCGGGTCCAGTTCCATGTCGACGAGATCAACGCGCGCTCCCGGGCGGCGGTCCTCAAGCTCGGGGCGAGCTTCGAGGGCGTCCAGCGCTGGGACCGGATCGTCTGGACCGGCCGGCGCCGCAGCACGGCGGTCTATTCCGTCATCGCCCCGGACTGGCCCGGGGTGCGCGAGGGCCTGGAGCGCCGGCTCGCCGCCTTCCGGCCCGGGGCTTGAAGGCGGCGGCGCGGTCCGGTCAGCGGACCGGCGCGGTCCGGGTCTGGCTCTCGGCGAAGAAGACCTGGCTGGCGTGCTCGGCCACCTCCTGGGCGGTGTAGGGCCGCCCGGGCTGGAAGCCCTCGGTCTCGAGCATCTTGATCTCGCGGACGCCGCGCGAGGAGACGCCCAGCACCTTGCCCGTGTGGTCCGCCGCCAGGTCGGAGACCATGTAGAGGACGCCCGGGGCGACGTTCTCGGGCAGGCTCAGCGGATCCGGCTCGCGGCCGGCCCGGCCGGGAAGGTCGGAGGTCATGCGCGTGAAGGCGCCGGGCGCCAGGCCCATGACGCGGATGCCGTACTTGCGTCCCTCGATCGCCAGGACGCGCATGAAGCCGTAGATGCCCGCCTTGGCCGCCCCGTAGTTCGACTGGCCGAAGTTCCCGTAGAGGCCCGAGGTCGAGCTGGTCATGACGATGACGCCCGGCCTGCCGTTGTCCTTCAGCCACTTCCACACCGGCATGGTGCAGCAGTAGGTGCCCTTGAGGTGGACCTTCACCACCAGGTCCCAGTCGGCCTCGGAGGTGTTGGCGAAGGTCTTGTCGCGCAGGATGCCCGCATTGCAGACGAGGATGTCGACCTGGCCGAAGGCGTCCAGGGCCGTCTTCAGGATGTTCTCGCCCCCTTCCATGGTCGAGACGTCGTCGCCGTTGGCCACGGCCCTGCCGCCCTCGGCGAGGATGTCGTTGACCACCTTCTGGGCCGCGCTGACCGATCCGTCGCCGGATCCGTCGCGGGCGCCGCCCAGGTCATTCACGACCACCGCCGCGCCCTCGCGGGCGAAGAGCCGGGCATAGGCCTCGCCAAGCCCGCCGCCGGCGCCCGTGATGATGGCCACCTTGCCGTCAAGAAGTCCCATGGTGCATCTCCCCAATGCCGTATTGATGGGCGCATCTTCCAACCGTTCCGCAGGGGAGTCGAGTCCGCGTCAGGGGCCGCCCTGCATTCCGACTCCACAAGCGGCCCGCTTGGGTTAGGGTCGCTCAGGGAAGAGCCGGCGCGCCAGACGCCGGCGCGAGGGGAGAAGCCTGAGTGTCCGGAAACCTGCCTGCCGGCGAGGCCCATGGGCCCGGCGCCGTCATCGATCCGCCCATCGCCTCGGAACTCGCCGGCGACGGACGCATGAACCGCGGCGCCGTCGCCTGGTCGCTCTTCGAGGGCGCGCGGAACCCCTACGTGATCCTGGTCACCATCTACATATTCTCGCCCTACATCGCCTCGGTCATGGTCGGCGACCCGGTCAGGGGCCAGGCGATCATCTCACAGTGGAGCCAGTACTCGGGCTGGATCGTCATGGCCACGGCGCCCTTCCTCGGCGCTTCCATCGACCAGCTGGGCGGCCGGAAGCTCTGGCTCGGCCTGGTGGTGGCCGCCATGGTCCCGATGATGGTGGCCCTCTGGTGGGCCAAGCCCGACGGCTCGGGGCTGTCCGTGACGATGACCATGCTGCTGATCACCCTGATCGGGCTGGGCTTCGCCTTCTCGGAGGTGCTGCACAACTCCCTCCTGATCCGGGCGGCGGGCATGAAGGCCGCGCACAAGGCCTCCGGCCTCGCCCTCGCCCTCGGCAACGCCTTCTCGGTCCTCGCCCTCGGCTTCACGGCCTGGGCCTTCGCCCTGCCCGGGCGGGTCGACTGGGCCTGGGTGCCGAAGGCGCCCCTGTTCGGCCTCGACACCGCCGCCCACGAGCACGAGCGGATCGTGGCCCTGCTCGCGGCGGGCATCTTCGCCATCGGCGCCCTGCCGCTCTTCCTCTTCACGCCGGATGCGCCTGCGACCGGCATCCCGATCCACAGGGCCTTCCGGAACGGCGCGCGCCAGCTTTGGGAGATGCTCGCCACCGTCCGCAACTACCGGGACGCGGCCATCTACCTCGTCAGCCGGATGGCCTTCGTCGACGGCATGAACGCCATCCTGATCTACGCCGGGGTCTACGCCGTCGGCGTCATGAAGTGGCAGGCGCTGGAAATGCTGTTCTACGGCATCCTGCTTTCGGTCCTGGCGGTGCTTGGCGGCTTCGTCGGGCGCTGGATGGACGCCGCCTTCGGCCCGAAGAACGCCCTGCGCATCGCCATCTTCATGTCGATCCTCGGGATCGTCTCCATGCTCGGCATGTCGCCGACGCGGATCCTCTACTTCTGGCCCCATGATCCCGCGGCCCATGCGCCTGTCTGGGACGGCCCGGTCTTCCGGACCCTCCCGGAAGTGATCTTCCTGCTCATCGGCTTCGTGAATGCGGTCTTCATCACGGCCCAGTACGCCTCGGCCCGAACCATGCTCACCCGCCTGACCCCGCCGGAGAAGACCGGGGCCTTCTTCGGCGTCTACGCCCTCTCCGGCGTCGCGACCGGATGGCTGGGGCCGATGATGGTGAACTTCGGCACCAACCTGACCAAGACCCAGCAGGGCGGCTTCGCCACCGTCATCATCCTTCTGGTCGCCGGACTGGCAGGCCTCGGTTTCGTTCGCGGCGGCGGCAGGTCGATCGAGGCCTGAGACAGATCTTGTCGCATCCTCTACTGTTAACCATATTTGTAAACCTGTCTTAACGCCGGGACTTTTCTTTACCCTCTTCTCATATTTACTTTCCGTTAAGCTCGATGAGTGAAGGGTAACCGCGAGTGCATGGGGAAGCCGAAAGGCTCAGCCGGGGCGCGGGGACTCCCGCCCTCCCGTGTCACGGGAGAACAGAATGTCCAGGTTGCTTGCCCGGGTCCTCCGCGAGGAGGCCTCTGCGCCCGTCCTTGAGTACGGGATCGTCGCCGCCCTGATCGCGGCCCTCCTGCTTGCGGCGGCCAGCCTGTCGCCGGCCCGCCAGCCCTTCCCCGGCTCCGCCCCCGACCTTCGCGCCGCACCGCGCTGATCCTGCGCCGCCCCGTTGCGGCGTCCCACGCTTTGGCCCAAATGAACGCCGATGCGCCATGCCGGCGCCAGCGGGGACCTGACCATGTCCGAAGCCCTCCACACCCCGGCCGACGCGGCCGCCGTTCCGGTGACCTGCCTGTGCGAGGGCGACCTCGAGGCCTGGCGCGCCGGGGCTCCGCCCCTCGAGGCCGGCCTGGCCGGAACCGAGTTCCGCGCCCGTCCGGGACAGGCGGTCATCATCCCCGGTCCTGACGGGCGGCCGGCGCGGGTCCTGCTGGGCCTCGGCGCGGCGCCCGGCGAGGTCACCGCCTTCCGCACCCTGGCCGGCCGCCTGCCCGCCGGGACCTACAGGCTGGAGGGCGCGCCGGCCGGCATCGACCCGACCGACGCCGCCACCGCCTTCGGCCTGGGGCTCTACAGGTTCGAGCGCTACCGCAAGCGCGAGGCCGCGCCGCCGCGCCTCATCGTCCCCGGGGCCGACGCAGCGGAGGCGTCGGCCATCGCCGAGGCCTGCGCCCTGGCCAAGGACCTCGTGAACACCCCGGCCAACGACCTGGGCCCGGCGGAGCTGGAGGCCGCGGCCCGGGACCTCGCCGCCCGCTTCGGCGCCCAGGTCGAGGTGATCACCGGCGAAGACCTCCTCTCCCGGGGCTATCCCGCGGTCCACGCCGTCGGCCGCGCCGCGGCGCCGGGACGGGAGCCGCGCATGATCGAGGTCACCTGGGGCGAGGCCGGACGCCCCGTCCTGGCCCTGGTGGGCAAGGGTGTGGTCTTCGACACCGGGGGCCTGGACCTCAAGCCCTCCTCCGGCATGCGGCTGATGAAGAAGGACATGGGCGGCGCCGCCCACGTCCTCGCCCTCGGGTCACTGGTCATGCAGGCCGCCCTGCCCGTCCGGCTGTCCATCCTGGTCCCGGCGGTGGAGAACGCCGTCAGCGGCGCCGCCATGCGGCCGGGCGACGTTCTGGCCACCCGCAAGGGGCTGAGCGTAGAGGTGGGCAACACCGACGCCGAGGGCCGGCTGATCCTGGCCGACGCCCTGACCCGCGCCGCCGAGCTCTCGCCGGACCTGACCCTCGACATGGCGACCCTCACCGGCGCCGCCCGGGTGGCCCTGGGACCGCAGCTGCCGCCCTACTTCACGGACGACGAGGCCCTGGCGGCCGGCATCGAGGCGGGCGCGCGGAAGGCGTTCGACCCGGTCTGGCGCCTGCCCCTCTGGAAGGGCTACCTGCCCTCGCTGGACTCGGACATCGCCGACCTGAAAAACGACCCCGACGCTTGGGCGCAGGCCGGGGCCATGACCGCCGCCCTCTTCCTCCAGAAGTTCGCCCCGCCGGGGGCCTGGGCGCATTTCGACATCTTCGCCTGGAACCCCCGCACCCAGCCCGGCGCGCCGGCCGGCGGCGAGGCCATGGCCATCCGCGGCCTCTACGCCATGCTGAAGGCCCGATACGCGTGACGCGCGACGCCCGCCTGACCCTGGCCCGCCCGGACCTCGCCGACATCGCCCTGCAGGGCCTGGTCGCGGCCAACCGGTACGCCCGCCCCCGGCGGATGCAGGTCGTCGTCCCCGCCGTCGCGGTGCGGCGGGAGCCCCGGCCGGAGGCCGAGCAGCTGGACCAGCTGCTCCTCGGCGAGCGCTTCGATGTGCTGGAGATCCGCGACGGCCACGCCTGGGGCCAGGCCGTCCGCGACGGCTATGTCGGCCACGTCGCCTTCGGGGCCCTGGCGCCGGAGGGACCCCCGCCCACCCACCGGGTCCGGGCTGTCCTGAGCTACGGCTTCGCAGAGCCCAGCATCAAGTCGCGGCCGACCGGGCCGGTTTCCCTCAACAGCCTGGTGACGGTGACGGCCCGCGAGGGGCGGCTGGCCCTCTCTGACGCGGGGTTCTGGCTGCCGGAGAGCCACCTCGCCCCCCTCGGCGACTTCGCGGAGGACCCGGCAGAGGTGGCGGAAGCCCATGTCGGGGCCGCCTATCTCTGGGGCGGAAGGGAGGGCTGCGGCCTGGACTGCTCCGGGCTGGTCCAGCAGGCCCTCCTGGCCTGCGGGCGGTCCTGCCCCCGGGACTCTGACCTCCAGCAGGCCCTGGGCGCGCCGGCGGACCCGTCGACCCTCCGGCGGGGCGACCTCGTCTTCTGGAAGGGACATGTGGCCATGATGGTGGACGCCGACCGGATGGTCCACGCCAACGCCCACCACATGGCCGTGGCCGTCGAGCCCCTGGAGGGGGCGATCCTCAGAATCCGGGAGTCCGGCGGCGGCGAGCCCGTGGCCTACCGGCGCCCCCTCGAGAGGATGCGGCCGGCGGCGGCGTGAGCCGGGGGGCGAGGACGCCCCCCT
>JAPOKE010000053.1 GCA_029977805.1 Phenylobacterium parvum
GAAGGTCTCGAAGCCCAGGATCATCCGCATGGGCGCGATGTCCTCCCAGAGCCAGACCTGAGCCGAGCCCGACAGGCTGGCGACGACATTGTCGAGAAGGGCGCCCGGTTCCTCCGAAAGGCGCATGGCCTGCGCCTCAATGGCCTCCGTGATGGCCAGGCTCCTGCGAATGCAGGCGGTCACGAGGGTCTTCTTGTCGCCGATCTGCTGGTAGAGGGTCCGCTTGGTCGCACGGAGTTCACCGGCGATCTCGTCGAGCGAGGTGGCGTCAATGCCCTTCCGGTTGAAGAGCCGGGAAGCGGTGATGAGGATCTGCTCGCGCCGCGCCCGGGCCAGCGCCTCTCGATCGAAGGGCGGTACCTTGGGGATCTGGTAGGAAGAGAGGTTCACCCCGCCGGTCCGGATGGGACGCCTGCGGTCGGTCGCCCAGCCGCGGAACAGGATGTCCTTCAGGAGGGCTTCGTAGGCCGCCGGCTCCAGGATGGCGGCGTGGAAGGGAAACCCCTGAACGACGCGCGCGCCCTGGACCATGCTGATCACCGTGCGCGCCACGATGTCTGGACTGAGGGGGCGCACCTCCCCCGCCCGGACGCCGCCGTCGAGCAGGCTGGAGAGGCGGGACACGACGCCCTCGTAGAGCGCCAGGACGGTGGCGCGGTCATCGTCGCGAAGCAGTCCCAGCTCGTTCAGCATCGCCATTTCAGGCTGGCCGGGCGTGAGGGCCCCGGAGACGAACCGCGAGACGATCTCGAGGACGCCTCCTCCTCCGGCGACGGCCTGGCCGAGGGCGCGGGCGAGGAGGTCGCAGGACCGGCGGTAGGCCTGGAAGACGAGGTCTTCACGGTCCTCGATGTAGTAGTAGAGGGCGGCGCGGGTCAGGTTCAGCTCCGCGGCCAGGTCGCGAAGCGTGCCGTCGCGGACGCCTTCGCGGTTCAGCCGTCGCGCCGCCGCGTCAATCACCGCCTCCCGGCGGGTGGCTGACGAATTCCTGGCCTTTTGGGGAAGTCGGGCCACGCGCGATCCTGGTCCCTTGCGGAAGGACATTGTCTCCGGACCCGGTGACGGCGGCGAACTCATGCCTGCCCGGGGCGGGCCATTTGGTAGGATGATCGGCCCTGCGTGACAACACGGACCCTGGGGAGGACGACTCCGGTGGACAGGTCAGTCCCGGACGGTCAGTTCCGCGATCGCGATCCCGCCCTCGCCCTTCACCGCATACAGCAGGAAGACGCGGCCGCCCTCCTCGTAGATGCAGGGATCCCGCAACTGGTTGACCGGGTGCGACACGGCGCTCCTGTAGGAACGCTCGACGGGAAGGCCGGCGCCCTCCCAGGCCCGCCCCGGCTGCAGGACCAGGACGGGGTCGCTCGCCTTCCAGGCGTTCCAGTCGCCCGAGATGTCGAGGGTTGACGCCAGGAGGCTCTCCGGCGCGTCCCCCACCCGTGTCCAGAAGACGTGCAGCCTGTCGCCGCGGACCAGGAGAGCCGAATGCCGCTGGTTGGCCGGGAACAGCCGGGGCCCCGCCTCCCAGCCCGAGATCCCGTCCCGGGACCTCAGGAACAGTCCCGGCATGCCCTGGGCGTAGACCCAGCCGCCATGCCGGAAGATCCGCATGTAAGGCGGTCCGATCCGTCCGGTGACCGGCCTGAAGTCAAGGCCGTCAGAGGAGGCGGCGACCATCGTGAACTGTTCATTGAAGCCGCCAAGCCCATGGAAATACATGAGGATCCGGCGGTTTTCCTCATCCACGTGGACGTCGGGAGAGGCGAGGTGCGGCAGGGTCGCGTCCTCCAGCGGCGTCGGGATCCCCGGCGTTCCGGGCGGCGCCCGGTCCGGGGCGCCGGGCTGCATGAGGCGGGCGACGGCCTCAGGCGGACCGGAGGGCGCCGTGGTCGGCAGCCCCGACTGCGAAAGCTGGAGGGAGCCCGGCGAATGGACCTTCCAGGGGCCCTGCAGCCGGTCGGCGTAGGCCAGGCGGATGTAGTCGCCCTTGTGATCGGCGAAATAGAGGTAGTAGCGCCCCATCCGGCCGGGCAGCCAGTCAGGTGTCCGGATGAGGGACGGACCCTCGATGTTGGAGCCCATGCGGGCGTCCATCCCTGGGGAGATGATGGGTCGGTCAACCAGGCGGCGGATCTGGTAGGTGGGCGGGGCCGCCATGGCCGCCCCCGGAAGCGCCGCGGAGGCGAGCCCGCCCAGGACTCCTCGACGTGAGGCCATCGCCCGCTCCTCCCGCCGCATCGCGCGCCGGCGCCCCCGGCGCGACGGTTCCGGTGCGACGCCGCTGGCGGCCCGGGAGGGACTCGAACCCCCGACCTTCGCTTTAGGAAAGCGCTGCTCTATCCTGCTGAGCTACCGGGCCTGGCCGGGCGGAGCGATGCCACGCGGGCGGGGCGGCGCCAAGAGCCGAGTTCGCCGGACCCTAGCGGCAGGCGTAGTCCTGCAGGCCGCAGTGGGGCTCGGCGCTCTCCCGGGAGACCACGAAGAGCTGGCTGCGGGCGATGGCCGGACGTCCGGCAGGCCCCTCGAAGAAGCCTTCCAGCACCTGCCCCTTGCGGATGTCGCCCGGCTGGAACCAGAGCACGGGCCCGGGCATGGGGGCGGCGTCCGGGAAGCGGCAGGGGGCGTCGACCATGATGCGCTCGCCGGGACGGGCCTCTCCCCGGAACACCCGCAGCACCCGCCCCTCGACCCGGCAGGCCTGGTCGGCCGGCCGGGGCTTCACCTTCTGGACGCTCATCTGAAGGTGCAGGGGCGCCTCGCGCCGGGCGTCCAGGTAGGCCTGGGGCGGCAGGACCGCAGCCGCGGGACCGGCGGCGGACAGCACGCCGGCAAGCCCGAGGGCGGCGGCCAGGAAACGAAGACCGGGCGGGCTCATGCCGTCTTCGCCGCACGGCGCGCGGCCAGGGCCGCCTTGGTCGCCTCGTAGCGTTCGCGGGTGATTGTGTAACGGGCGTAGCAGAGGGCGGCGATGATTCCGGGGATCGACGCAATGACCCCGTCGACGAACGCCAGGCTGAAGAGGGTCTCATCCGGGACGGCGCCAGGCTTGGCCTTGGCGGGGAAGCTGATCATCACGAGGGCCATGCCGGCGAGGGCGGCGCCGAGGGCCTGGTCGATCTTCGCCGCAAGGGCGCGGGTCGAATAGAGGACGCCCTCCTGGCGAAGTCCGTGTGTCAGTTCATTCTCGTCGGCGATGTCCGCGAGGGCTGACATCACGGTGATCGACAGCACGCTCGCCCCCGCCGCTCCGAGACAGGAAAAGGCGATGAGGATCGGGGTCAGGCCGGGCGTGTCCTGGCGGAGCACCCCCAGGAGGCCAAGGATCATCGGAATGGCCGGGCCGACGGAATAGATGATCGCCCAGATGATCATGTTCATCCGCTTGTCCAGGCGCTGGTGCATCCGGGCCGAGAAGAGGAAGCCCGTCGCATAGCCGACGAAGCTGCCGATCACGAACCACTTGAGCTGCTCGCTGGTCAGCCCCCAATAGAAGGTGTTGACGTAGAGATTCAGGCCGCCACGCAGGCCGATCATCATCGACAGGAAGAAGTAGGCGATCAGGAGCCAGAGGTAGTTCCGGTTGCCGAGGGCCTTGCCGAGGTCCTTAAGGAACTCCAGCGGCCCGAAACGCGGAAGATTTTCGGGCGCCTTCGGCAATCGGGCGATCTGGTCCCGTGTGAACCAGGCGGAGGAAAAGAGGATCACCATGGCGGCGATCGCACAGCCAATGGCGAAGGGGCCATAGGGCTCGGGGTTGAGCAGGCCGCGGGGATACTCCGGCGTCGCCTTGAAGATCACGTGCAGGGCGAAGAAGTTCATGCCCGCAGCGCCCGCCCAGGTGAAGAAGTTGTTCCAGCTCAACACCTTGGAGCGCTCAATATAGTCGTTCGAGAGCTCGCCCCCCATGGCCAGGTGGGGGGTGTGGAAGAGGGTCATCGAGATCCGCAGGCAGCTCACCGAGAGGGCGAACCAGAAGAACAGGACAAGGTCTGAGGCGCCCTTGGGCGGATTGAAGACGGCGATCACGAAGACCGCGATCGGTATGGGAGCGAAGTACATGTAGCCATGCCGGCGCCCGAAGCGCCCGCGGGTGCGGTCCGAGAGCGAACCCACCACCGGGTCGGCGAAGCCGTCGAGCAGCAGGCTCGCCGAGACCGCGAGGCCGGCCAGTGCGGCGTTCAGCCCGAGGATCTGGTTGTAGAACATCATGGCGTAGGAACTCACCGCGAAGAGCGCGATGGACTCCGCCGCAGACCCGATGCCGAAGAAGAACTTGGTGCGCAGGGGCAGCCGCTCGACAGAGCCGGCCTGGGCGCTGGACATGAAATCACTCCCTGGAAATGGACCGCGCCCCGGTGCTTCGCCGGGCCGTCGGATACGCTCGAAATGACTCGCACTGCGGCCTGAACCTGCGCCGCAAGGGCATCCAACGGGCAGAACGCGGCGAGGTCAACCTTGCGGAAGGCGCGCTTTCCCCGGTCCCGGCCGGGGGCTAGGATGGACGGCAGGATTCTGAAGCCCCCGGAAGGAGCCTTGATGACCCAGACCGCGCCCTTCGCCGTCGACGGCGCCCTGGCCCCGCCCCTCGCCCGGCTGCTCGCCTACTGGGAGGGCCTGAGGCGCGGCCAGGCGGAGATTCCGTTCTGGGATGACCTCTCCGAGGTGAAGATCGAGGCCTCCGGGGCGGAGACCTTCATCCTCGATGTCTTCAGCCGCCCGGAGCGGTTCCGGTTCAATGACCTCGAGGTGGCGCCGCCGGCGGCGGAACCGGAGAAGCTGCTGGGCCTGTTCCTCGACGACGTCGACCTGCCCGAGGTCTTCACCCTGCTGCGCGCCCAGGCCAGCGCCGCCACCGAACTGATGCGCCCCACCCTCTACCGGGCGGGGGGCCTCCAGCGGCTTCTCCTGCCCGCCTGGGGCGAGGGCCAGGTGCGCATGCTGGTGGGCGGCCTCGCGCGGGGCTAGCGCGGGCGCGCCCCGGCGCCCTCGAGGACCTCGACCTTAACCTGCGGGCGCAACCGGCGGATGTCGGCACGTCGCGCCATGCCGGACCCCGGCGACAGGAGGGTGGCGGAAGCGGCGGCGACGGCGGTCGCCAGGGCGGCTTCAGGGGCTGCGCCGCGGGACAGCTCCCACGACAGGCCCGCCAGGAAGCTGTCCCCCGCCCCGACCGTGGAGACCGGCGTGATCGGCAGGGCGGGCGAATAGGCCGCGAATCCATTCCCCACCAGCAGGGCCCCGTCCTGGCCAAGGCTGAGGGCTACCCATTGAGCGCGCCCGGCGGCGACAAGGCCGCGGGCCGCCGCGAGATGGGCATCCCGGTCCGGGAGTTCGCGTCCCAGGCAGTCCCCGAGCTCCTTGCGGTTCGGCTTCACCATCCAGCCCCCGGCTTCAAGGCCGGCCTTCAGCCCCTCTCCAGAGGCGTCGAGGGCGAGACGGACCCCGCGCCGGCGAAGCCGCGCGGCGAGGCGTGACAGGCGAGCCGGCGGAAACCCGGGCGGCAGGCTGCCGCTGAGGACCAGGACGCCCGGGCAAGGGTCCAGGCGCTCCAGCGCCTGCTCGAGGGCGCTGACCTCGCGGGCAGACAGTCGCGGACCCGGCAGGACGAACCGGAACTCGGCCTGCCGGGAGCGGTCAAGCACGGTGAAGCTCTGACGGGTCTCGCCGGCGATGGGAACCACAAGGGCCTCCAGGCCCTCCGCGGCGAGCCGCGACTGGAGCGCCTGGCCCGCAGGACCGCCGAGGGGCAGCAGGCAGGGCGCCCGTCCGCCGAGACGCCGGATCACCCGGGCGACATTCACGCCCCCGCCCCCCGCGTCCTGCCGCGGCGCATCGCAGCGGAGCTTGTTTTCGGGCTCGACGACATCGACCGCCGTCTGGAGGTCGAGGGCGGGATTGAGGGTCAGGGTCGCAATGCCCGTCCCGAGCCTGTCCTGAGCCATCCGCGATCTCCCGGGCTTCATTGCCGGGACAGATGGCCGTGTTCGGCCGATTCCCGCCAGCGGCGCCGGGTCAGAGCAGGCCGGGCGCGTGCAGCCAGGCCTTGATGTCGTGGTTGGAGACCTTGAGCAGGTCCTTGGGGATCTCCGCCTGGATCCGGGAGCGCGCCTTGTCGGAGAGTTTCTCGCGGATGGCCTTAAGCAGCCTGGGCGGCGCCGCGATGACAAGGTGCTCGTACTCGCCCTTCTGCGCCTGCCGGTTGAGGAGCTCCGCCAGCTCCTTGGCGAAGGCTTCGCGCCGGCGGTCGGCGAGGCCGTGCTGGCCGGTCCCATGGCGCATGGCGGTGTCGCTCTCGAAGGAGACGCCTGGCGGGCCCTGGTGGTGGTGGACCGAGGGCGGCTTCATTTCGCCGAGGGTGACCGGGTCCGCGTGGTCACGGGCGCGCTCGATCCAGCGGGCGCCCCCGCCGGCCGCGACGAGGATGCGGGTGCGTTCGGACGTGGTCATTTCCGGGTCTCCGTCTCTGGGGCCGCAGGCGCGGCGGGGCTGGGATCGGAGAAGGCCGCCGTCTCACCGGGAGGGGGGACATTGGGCGGGACGCTGCGTTGGCAGCCGGCGCACGCCAGGGCCAGGCCAAGGACCGCGACGCGAAGGGAAATGCTTGCGCTCAGTCCGGTGTCTGTCTTCCAGGGCATGCCTCGCCTCCTCAGATGGGAGGAGACTGGCCTGTCTGCGGAAGGGCGCCTTGATCTGCCGCAAGACCTGCGGCCAAGCCCGCCGTCAGGGGAGCGGCAGGCTGTCCAGCCAGGCGGCGATGTCCTCGACGTCGGCATCGCCCATCCGCAGGGGCGGCATGTTGAAGTGACCGGTCTCGTCGATCTCGGTCAGGCGCGCCCGGAGGCTGTGCGCCCGGTAGCGCGCCGCGAGGGCGGAGAAGGAGGGGGGCTGGCCCGGCTCGGCGGCGCCCGAGATGGCGTGGCAGGTCCCGCACCGGGCTTCCGCGGTCAGACGGCCACGGGCGGCGGAGGGCCCCTCCGCCGACGGGGTCGAGGCGCATCCGGCGATCGCGACGACTGCGGCGAGGGGAAGGAGGGCGTAGGCGATGGCGCGCATGTCTTCAGGTCTCCCCGGCGCCGGCGACGAGTTCGCCGATGCGACGGATAAGGGCTTCGCGCGCTTCGGGGGACATCCCCTCCAGGCGCTCGTTGAGGTCGAGGATGAGCTGGGCCCGGGCGTTGTGCCAGTCGGGGGCGGCGGCGAGGCCCGGCGCGATCCGCGGCGGCGGGGCCGGACCGGCGACGGCGGCGGCGGGCGTCAGCCGGTAGGCCTGGTCGACCTGGGGGATGACGATGCGATCCCTGGGCTGGCCCGCCTCGGCCAGTCGCCGCGCCAGGCCCTCGAGCGCGGGCGGCTCGCCATGGTCGAGGAAGACCGAGCCCCGGACCGGGCCCCGGGCCTGCGCCCATCCGACCAGGCCCCTGGCGTCGGCGTGGCCCGAATAGACCTCGATGCTCCGGATCCGCGCCCGGACGCCGAAGTCCTCGCCCTGGATGCGCACCCGCTTGGCGCCGTCGACCAGGAGCCGGCCCAGGGTCCCCACCGCCTGGTAGCCGGTGATCAGCACCGTGGCCTCCCGGTTCCAGAGGAGGCGCTTGAGGTGCCGGCGCACCCGGCCGGCGTCGCACATCCCGCTGGCGGCCATGATGATGTGCCAGCCCCGCAGCTGCTCCAGCCGGTCGCTGTCCTGCGGGTCGGGGGTGAACTTGAGCCGTCCGGCGCCGTGCAGGGAGGTGAAGGGATTGACCCCGCTCGCCCGGTTCCAGCCCCTCTGGCGGAAGACTTCGGTGACCTCTGAGGCCATGGGGGAGTCGACGAAGATGTCCGCCTCGGGCGCCTGGCCATCGTCCATGATGGTCATGATGTCGGCGAGGAGCTCCTGCGAGCGCTCGACGGCGAAGGCCGGGATCAGCAGGGGACCGCCCGCCTCGTGCGCGGCGTTGAGCTCACGCGCCAGGAGGGCGCGGCGGGCCTCCGGGGTCACGCGCTCACGCTCCCGGTCGCCGTAGGTCGCCTCGAGGATGAGATGGTCGACGCCGGACGGCCCCTCGGGGTCGGGCATGTAGTCGCGTCCCCCGGGTCCGAGGTCGCCCGAGAACAGCAGGCGGACGGGCCCCTCCCCGCCCTCGGCGCGGACCTCGATGGACGCTCCCCCCAGGATATGGCCGGCCTCCCACCAGACGGCCTCGAGGCCCGGGAGCACCTGCACGGCTTCGCCCAGGCGCACCTTGACGAACTGGTCCATCACCCGGCGGGCGTCGGCCTCGGTGTAGATCGGCTCCACCATGTCGCGGCCGCGGCGCTGGTTGCGCCTGTTGAGGTGCCGGACCTCGCTCTCCTGGATCCCGCCGGCGTCGGCCAGCATGATCCGGCAGAGGTCGCGGGCGCCCGCCGTGGCGTAGATCGGCCCGGAGAAGCCGGCCTTCATGAGCTTGGGCAGGAGCCCCGAGTGATCGATGTGGGCGTGGGTCAGGAGGACGGCGTCGATCCCGCGGGGATCGAAGGGAAAGGGCTCGTAATTCAGGGCCTTGAGGGTCTTCGACCCCTGGAACATGCCGCAGTCGACCAGCACCCGGAACCCCGGCCCCGAGAGCTCGGCGCAGGAGCCGGTGACGCAGCCCGCAGCGCCATGGAACCGGAGATCTAGCGTCATTGCGAAACATGCCTCCTGCCCGGGTCACCGCCCGGGGACGCCAGCCTAGCGCAATCCCTGCCCGCCGCCAGCACCGGGGTCCTTGATGCGCATCAAGGCGCGGTCCCAAGGGCGCTAGGTAGTTCTCCGTAGGGGACCGCCCCGGATAGGACCGGCGGCCCCGGGGGCCTAGCTTTCCGGCGTTGATCTTCAAGGAGCAGCGCCATGGCCCTCGCCTACGACTACAAGGATGTCCACTACCTGCCGACCCCCCAGCGGGGCGGGGACCCTGTGGCCGCCCTGTTCCGGATGGGCGTGACCATGACCTTCGCCAAGGACGAGGAAATCTACGGCCAGGACGAGGACGCCGACCTGATCTACCGCGTCCTGGAGGGCGCAGTCCGGACCACCCGGGTCATGGCCGACGGTCGCCGGCAGATCGGCGACTTCTACCTCGCTGACGATGTCTTCGGGCTGGAGGCGGGGCCGCGTCACCGCTTCTCCGCCGAGGCCGTCCGGGACAGCGTGATCCTGGTCGTCAAGGCCTCGGCCCTGCGCGCGGCGGGCGGCGAGATCGAAAGGCTGGGCTGGGAAGCCACCCGGCGCGAGCTGGAGCGGGCCCAGGAGCATGTCCTCCTGCTCGGCCGGAAGACGGCCTGCGAGCGCGTCGCCAGCTTCCTCAAGGACCTTTCCGACAAGAGCGGCGGCGCCAGGGTGGTCGACCTTCCCATGGGCCGCCAGGACATCGCCGACTACCTCGGCCTGACCATCGAGACCGTCTCGCGCATGCTGTCCCAGCTGCAGTCCGGCCGGATCGTGTCCTTCTGCGCCACACGCCAGTTCCGGGTCGTGAATCCGGAAGGCCTTGCCCGGCTGGCGGATCAGGCCCATTGAAACGGGGGCGGCGACCGCCGCCCTGAGGTTGAATTCCGCAAAGCCGGAGGTGACGCCGTGAGCTTCAAGTCTCTTCTCGTCCATGCCCAGCCCGGAGACGCCTCGCGCCTCAGGACGGAGGCCGCCGGGGCCCTCGCCGTGAAGCTGGACGCCCTGCTGATCGGGCTTGGCGCCGAGGCCATCCCGCCCATCGCCACCACCGACCCCTACGGGTTCGGCACCGGCCAGTGGACGCCCCTGCTCTACGAGCAGCAGACCCGGAACCTTGAGGCCGCCCGCGAGGCCTTCGCCGCCCAGACCGCGGGCGTGCGCACCGAATGGCGCTCCGTGGGCGACCTGCCGACCCCCGCCATGGCCCGGGTGGCCCGCGCCGTAGACCTGGTGGTCACCGGAGGGCCACACGGGACGGGGGACATCTACAACGCCGTCAGCACCCCTGAACTCCTGATCAGTTCCGGCCGGCCCATGCTGGTGGTCCCGCCCCATGGCGGCCGGCTTGAGCCCCGCCGCATCCTCGTGGCCTGGAAGGACACCCGCGAGGCCCGCCGCGCCGTCTCCGACGCCCTGTCCTTCATGCACATGGCCGATGAGATCGCCATCGTCGCCCTCGGCGCCCGCGAGGACCAGGACGCCCTGCGCGCCCAGGCCGAGGACGTGGCCGGAATGGTGGCGCGCCACAGCATGGCCCGTCCGCGGACCCACGTGGCGGTGTCGGGCGGCGACGACGTCCAGGCCGACCTCCTGGCCGAGGCCGACCGCATGGACGCCGACCTGATCGTCTCGGGCGCCTACGGGCACAGCCGGGCCTACGAGTGGGTCCTCGGCGGCGTGACCCGTCACCTGCTGCACGCCTGCGAGCGCTTCGTCTTCCTGAGCCACTAGAGATTTCCCCGCCCGCCCCGGCAGGATAGGACTCCGGGTCATGGACTCGGAGATCCGAAGGGAGATCGAAGGCGAGCCGGTTCGCCGCCGGTGGCTGGCCTATGGGCTCGCCGCGGCCTCCGTCATGCTGGTGCTGATGCTGCGGGTCGCCTTCACGCCCCCGCCGATCGACCGGCTGGACCTCTACCTCCTCGCTCCGGCCATCCTCGTCGCCGCCCTGCCCGGCGGCGCCGGCCCGGTGATCCTCGCGGCGGCCCTGGGCCTCGCCGGCTCGCTGGCCATGGCGGGCGGGCGCCCGGCCTGGGACGGCGAGGAGATGCTCGGCCTCGTGCTCTACCTGGCGGCCTCGGCCGCAGTCGCCGCCGCGGCCTGGCGGCTCCGGCGGATGTCGGTCTCGGCCCGCGCCATGCTGGCGGTCTCGCAGCAGCGCCAGGACCACCTCCAGTCGATCCTCGACACCGTGCCGGAGGGCATGATCGTGATCGACGAGATCGGCACGATCCGCTCGTTCAGCGCGGCAGCGGAACGGCTCTTCGGCTGGACCGCCGCCGAGGCCATCGGCCGCAATGTCCGGATGCTCATGCCCGACCCCTACCGCGCCGGACATGACGAATACCTGGGCCGCTACATGCGCACCGGGGAGCGGCGGATCATCGGCATCGGACGCGTCGCGGTGGGCGTGCGGAAGGACGGATCGACCTTCCCCATCGAGCTCGCCGTCGGCGAGATGCGAACCGGCCGCAAGCGCTTCTTCACCGGCTTCATCCGCGATCTCACCGAGCCCCAGGCCGCCGAGCGCCGGTTGCAGGACATGCAGTCCGAGCTGATCCACGTCTCGCGCCTCACCTCCATGGGCGAGATGGCCTCGGCCCTCGCCCATGAGCTGAACCAGCCCCTCTCCGCCATCGCCAGCTACATGAAGGGTTCGGTGCGCCTCCTGGATTCCGGATCGCCGGACCTGGAGCGCGTGCGCACCGCCCTCACCGCGGCCGGTGAACAGGCCCTCAGGGCGGGCGAGATCATCCGCCGGCTGCGCGCCTTCGTCGGCAAGGGCGAGGCCGCCATGCGGGTCGAGCCCCTGCCCAAGCTGATCGAGGAGGCCGGCGCCCTGGCCATGATGGGAGCCCGGGACTCCGGGGTCCGCCTGGAGTTCAGGCTGTCGCCGGAGGCGGGCCTTGTCCTGGCCGACAAGGTCCAGGTCCAGCAGGTTGTCCTCAACCTCATGCGGAATGCGGTGGAGGCCATGGGCGCCTCCGAGGTCCGGGAACTGACCGTCGAATCCCGGCCCCTGCCGGACGGGCGGGTGGAGGTCCTGATCTCCGACACCGGGCCGGGGCTGGCCGACGACGTGCTGGAGCGGCTGTTCCAGCCCTTCGTGACGACCAAGGCCGAGGGGATGGGCGTGGGCCTGTCCATCTGCCGGACCATCATCGAGGCGCACGGGGGCGAGATCAGCGCCCGGAACCGGCCGGAAGGTGGCGCGGTCTTCCGTTTCACGCTACGCAGCGGGGACCTGCCGCTCCCGGACGAGACCGACGCATGAGCGCCCCAGCCGCCCTGGTCCATGTCATCGACGACGATGAGGCCATCCGCGCCTCCCTCGACTTCCTGCTGGGGACGGCCGGCCTTGCCTGTCGCACCTGGGACTCCGCCCTCGCCTTCCTGGAGGATGGGTCGAAGGCGCCCGGCGACTGCATCGTCACGGACGTCCGCATGCCGGGGATGACCGGCCTTCAGCTGGTCGCCGAGCTCAAGGCCCGGGGGATCGCAACCCCGGTCATCGTCATCACCGGGCATGGCGACGTCCCCATGGCGGTGGAGGCGCTGAAGCGCGGGGTCGCCGACTTCCTGGAAAAGCCCTTCGACGACGAGGTCCTCCTCGCGGCGATCACCGAGACGATCCGCAAGGCGGGCGACCGGCCGGCCGGCGGGGGCGGCGATGGCGAGGGCAACGCCTTCTCGGCCATGCTGGCCTCCCTCTCGCCGCGGGAGACCGAGGTGCTGCAGGGCGTGGTGGACGGCAAGGCCAACAAGGTGATCGCCCGGGAGCTGGGGATCAGTCCCCGGACCGTCGAGGTCTACCGGGCGAATGTCATGACCAAGACGGGCGCGCGCAGCCTGTCCGAACTCGTCCGCATGTCGATCCTCGCCGGCTTCTGAATCCTTGCGCTGGATCAAGGACCGGTCGCGGGCCTGACGGCAGCATACCGGAAACTCAGAAACCTGGAGGCGCCATGCCGCCGGCCTCCGCGCCCCCGCCGACCCTCGTGCTCGTGGACGACGATTTCGCCCTCCGGAGCGCGCTCAAGTTCGCCCTCGAGCTGGACGGCTTCCGGGTGCAGGCCTTCGCCTCTGGCGAGGATCTCCTCGCGGCCGAGCTGCCGGATCGGGACGTCTGCCTGGTCCTCGACGAGAACCTTCCGGGCCTTGGGGGACTGGATTCCCTGGAGGCCCTGCGCCGGCGCGCCGTGGACCTCCCCGCCCTCCTGATCACCAGCCATCCCGGTCCGGGCCTTCGCCGGCGGGCGGGACGGCTGAGCGTGCCGATCATCGAGAAGCCCCTGATCGACGACCTCCTGGTCCGGAACATCCGCAGCGCCCTGGGGCAGCCGCCGGCCGCCTGATTGCCTCCCCCCGGGCGACTGCCTATAGCTGGGGCCCGCCCAGCCCTCCGGACGCCCAGCCCATGCCGCCCCCCGGCGCCCCCGAAGCCGACCCCCGCGCCCTGATCTCCCAGCCCGCCTACCGGCTGGCGGCCCTCGATCCTGACTTCCTGCTGGGCGAGAGCATGCGCGGCGTGCGGTTCCTGCTCGAGTACGAGAAGGCCGACCAGACGCTCAAGTCCTGGGGGATCCGCTCGACCATCGTTGTCTTCGGCTCGGCCCGGGTGCGCGAGGACGACCCCGGCGAGAAGGGGCGCTGGTACGCCGAGGCGCGGGCCTTCGGGCGGATCGCCTCGGAACGCGGCGGGGCGCTTGATGGCCCGACGGGGGCCGGCCCCCGGGACAATGTCATCGCCACCGGCGGCGGTCCCGGCCTGATGGAGGCGGCCAACCGGGGCGCGGCGGACGCCGGCGCCCCGACGATCGGCTTCAACATCTCCCTGCCGCACGAGCAGTTCCCGAACCCCTGGATCACCCCGGGCCTCGCCTTCCGCTTCCACTACTTCGCCATGCGGAAGATGCACCTGGCCATGCGCGCCAACGCCCTCGTCGCCTTCCCCGGCGGCTTCGGCACCCTGGACGAGCTGTTCGAGATCCTGACCCTCGTCCAGACGGGCAAGGGACCCCGGGTCCCCATCGTCCTCTTCGACTCCGCCTACTGGCGGAGCCTGGTGAACTTCGAGGTGCTGGTGGAGCGCGGCATGATCGACCCTGCAGACCTTTCACTGGTCCGCTTCGCCGACACGGCCGAGGATGTCTGGCGGGAGGTCAGCGCCGGCGTCCTGGCCGCCGAGGGCGGGATCCGCCCGTGACCGACTCCCCGCGCCGGAGCCCGTTGGGCGAGTTGCTCGCCTTCCTCGCCTCGGCCCTCGCCGGCCTCCGCGTCCTGCGCCGTCGGCCGCCGCCCCTGCCGGAGGTGCCGGTGGTCAATGGCGGGGACGCAGAGCGCCCGGGACCGCCTACTTCCGGGTCACCGTGAAGCGCGCGAGTTCCTTGCGGGGGGCGTCCCATTCGGGGTCAAGCTCGGCGGCGCGGGTATAGTCCAGCCAGGCCGACTTCAGGTCGCCCAGCTTCTCGTAGGCCAGGGCCCGGTTGTAGTGCGCCTTGGCGGGTTCGGAGACGCCCAGCTCGATGGCCCGGGTGATGTCGGCCAGGGCCGCTTCCGGCGCCTTCAGGCCGATGCGGGCGGCGCCGCGGTTGACCAGGGCCTCGCCCATCTCCGGCTGGCGCTTGAGGGCGGCCTCGAAGTCCCGGAGGGCGGCGTTGTATTCCTGGCGGCGCAGCTTGAAGACGCCGCGGTTGACGAGGGTGCCGGCGCGGTCGCGCAGGTTCAGCGCCTCGGTCTCGAGGGCGAGGGTGCAGAGCTCCTCGAACTTGAGGTCCACCTCGCCGGTGACCGCAGCCTCGGAGCAGGCCTGGGCGAACCCGCCGCCAAGGACCGTGATGGCCGCCTGGGCCGACCCTGCGGCTCCCATCGCAAGCACGGCGCCGACTGCGGCGCCTGTCCACCGACCCAACATGCTGAACCTCCGGCCTTCGGGGCGCCCTAGGCGCGGGACCGCCCGATCTCTCTCCAAAGGATATAGGTGCTGCTGGCCGCCACCA
>JAPOKE010000054.1 GCA_029977805.1 Phenylobacterium parvum
GAGGCCGCCCGCGGGACCGGCCTTGGCCGCCGGCTGATGGAGGCCTGCATCGCCCGCGCCCGGGCGCTCGAGGCCCCAAGGCTCTACCTGGAAACCAACTCGACCCTGGCCCCGGCGCTCGCCCTCTACCGGTCGGCCGGCTTCGTCGACCTGCCGCCCCAGCCGACGCCCTACAGCCGGGCCGACGTCTGGATGGAGCTGAAGCTCCGGGCCCCGGCGACCCCGGACCCTAGGCTTCCTTAGACCGCTTCTTGCGGAAGCTCGGATTGAGCACCTGCTTGCGCAGGCGGATCGACTTCGGCGTGACTTCCACCAGTTCGTCATCCTCGATGTAGGCGATGGCCTGCTCGAGGGTCATGCGGCGCGGCGGGGTCAGGCGCACGGCCTCATCCTTGCCGGAGGCGCGGACATTGGTCAGCTGCTTGGCCTTCATCGGGTTGACGTCCAGGTCGTCGGACCGGGAGTTCTCGCCGATGATCATGCCCTGGTAGGTCTTCTCGCCGCCGCCGACGAACATGACGCCCCGGTCCTCGAGGTTCCACAGGGCGTAGGCCGCCGTCTCGCCGTCGGAGTTGGAGACCAGCACGCCCTTCCGGCCGGCGTCGATCGGACCCTTGTAGCCCTCGTAGTGCGAGAAGACGCGGTTCAGCACGCCCGAGCCCCGGGTGTCGGTCAGGAACTCGCCCTGGTAGCCGATCAGCGAGCGCGAGGGGGCCATCAGGGTGATGCGGGTCTTGCCCGCGCCCGAGGGGCCCATGTCCTTCAGCTCGGCCTTCCGGGCCGACAGCTTCTCGATGACGATGCCGGTGAACTCGTCGTCCACGTCGATCACCACCTCCTCGATGGGCTCCAGCCGTTCGCCGGTCTCCGGGTCGGCCTGGTAGACCACGCGCGGGCGGCTGATGGACAGCTCGAAGCCCTCGCGGCGCATGGTCTCGATCAGGACGCCCAGCTGCAGTTCGCCCCGGCCGGCCACCTCGAAGGCGTCCTTGTCACCGGACTCGGTGACCCGGATGGCCACGTTGGACTGCGCCTCCTTGAGCAGGCGGTCGCGGATGACCCGGCTCTGGACCTTGTCGCCCTCGCGGCCCGCGAGGGGGCTGTCGTTCACGGAGACGGTCATGGAGATGGTCGGCGGGTCGATGGGCTGGGCCGGCAGGGCCTCGGTCACCTCGAGGGCGCAGAGGGTGTCGGCCACCGTGGCCTTGGACAGGCCGGCGATGGCGACGATGTCGCCCGCCTCGGCGTCGTCGATGGGCTGGCGCTTCAGGCCGCGGAAGGCCAGCACCTTGGTGATGCGGCCGCGCTCGATCTCCTGTCCGTCCCGGGACAGGGCCTTGATGGCGAGGCCGGGCACGGCCTTGCCGGAGTCGATCCGGCCGGTCAGCAGGCGGCCCAGGAAGGGGTCGTTCTCGATCAGGACCGAGAGGATGCGGAAGGGCGCCTCGGTGCGCTGGCTGGCCGCCGGCGCCGGGACGTGGCGCACGATCAGGTCGAACAGGGGCGCCAGGTCGGCGTTCGGCTTGGCCATGTCGAGGGTGGCCCAGCCGTTCTTGCCGGAGGCGTAGATGTGCGGGAAGTCGAGCTGCTCGTCCGTGGCGCCCATGGCCGCGAAGAGGTCGAAGGCGTCGTTCAGCACCCGGTCGGGATCGGCGTGCGGCCGGTCCACCTTGTTGAGGCAGAGGATGGGGCGCAGGCCCATCTTCAGCGCCTTGCCGAGGACGAACTTGGTCTGGGGCATGACCCCTTCCTCGGCGTCCACCAGCAGGACGCAGCCGTCCACCATGCCGAGGATCCGCTCGACCTCGCCGCCGAAGTCGGCGTGGCCGGGGGTGTCGATGATGTTGATCCGCGTCTCCCCGGCCTCGCCCGACCAGAGCACGCTGGTGCACTTGGCGAGGATGGTGATCCCCCGCTCGCGCTCCTGGTCGTTGGAGTCCATGGCGCGTTCGACGGTCGCCTCGTTCGCCCGGAAGGCGCCGGACTGGGCGAGGAGCTGGTCGACCAGGGTGGTCTTGCCGTGGTCGACGTGGGCGATGATGGCGATGTTGCGAAGCTGCATGTCGTTCTTATCTGTGGGAGCGCGCGCTTGTAGGGGGTTCCGGCTCCCAGCGCCAGACGCCCCGTGAGACGCCCCGCAGGAACGCCTGCGGACCGGCGTTTATTGTGCGTTGCAGCATATATGTGCGGCACGATTGTTTCACAAGCGCACACTGCGTGAGGATCATTTCCGTTTTTTCATGATCCCGGGCGAATTTTACGATTGTATGCCCTTGAACTTTGATGCGCTGCAATCTAACTAGCCTCTCGTGAGGCGTCGCTGACGCTTCTGCCCTTCCTGGGCGTTTCCTCCCTAATGAACTGCCGCGCCGTACCCCGGCGCGGCTTTTTTTTGGCCTGTAGGCGGAACGGGCCTGGGTGGCGGGCCCGTCAGGCCTGCAGGAGGGGGCGCCAGTCGGTCTGCGCCAGCCGGGCGATGAGCCGGCCCAGGGTTTCCCTCAGGCCCGCGAAGCCTCCGTGGGGCTCCAGCCGCGCCTCGTCCAGGTAGAGCCCCCGGTTGATCTCCACCTGCAGGGCGTGGGTCCTCTGGTGCGGCCGGCCATAGTGCTCGGTGGTGTAGCCCCCGGCGAAGGGGGCGTTGCGGGCCGTGCGGAACCCGGCCTCGGACAGCAGCCGCTCCACCGAACCCGTCAGGGCGGGGCTGCAGGCCGCGCCGAACCTGTCCCCCAGCACGAAGTCCACCCCCGGGGCCGCCGAGGCGGGCATGGAGTGCCAGTCGATCAGGACGGCGAGGCCGTGGGCTGAGCGCGCCCGCGCCAGCAGCCGGGACAGGGCGTCGTGATAGGGCCTGTGCACGCGGTCGATCCGCGCCAGGCCCTCGGCCAGGCTGAGCCGGCGGTCGTAGATCTCCACCCCGCCCGAGGCGACCCGCGCCACCACCCCCAGTCCCGCCGCGACCCGGGGCGACAGGGCGCGGGCGTCGGCCGGCAGGGCCTCGCCGAAGAGCCGGGGGTCCAGCTCCGCCGGGTCCCGGTTCACGTCGAGGTAGGCGCGGGCGGTCAGGGCCCGCAGGAGCGGGGCGCCGAAGGCCGGACCGTCGCCGACCAGGTCGTCCACCCGGGCGTCCTCGCTGCGCCGGATGCAGAAGGAATCCAGCGACGGGTTCATGTCCTCGGGATAGACCCGCCCGGAATGGGGCGAGGCGAAGACCAGGGGCGTCGCCGGCCGCCCCGCCTCCCCCCCGGGCCAGCGGATGTCGAAGGCTGTGGACATCTGCGGGTTCGCGGCGGACAGGGTCATGGCGGCATATGAGCCCCTCTTGCATCCCCCGGTCAAACCAGCTTGAGGTGAAGGCCTCCGGCGGCCGCCCCAGGACGATCCATGCCCCGAATCCTCTTCGCGGAAGACGACGACTCCCTCCGGGGCTTCCTGGCCCGCGCCCTCGAGCGCGCCGGCCATGAGGTGGAGGCCTGCGCCGACGGCGAGGAGGCGGCCGAGCGCCTCGACAGCGACTGGGACCTGCTGCTCACCGACATCGTCATGCCGGGCATGGACGGGATCGAGCTGGCCCGCCTGGCCGCCGAGCGCCACCCCGGCCTGCGCATCATGTTCATCACCGGCTTCGCCGCCGTGGCCCTCAAGGCCGAGGAGACCGCCCCGCCCGGCGCCCGGGTCCTGGCCAAGCCCGTCCACCTGCGCGAGCTGGTGGTCGAGGTCGAGCGGATGCTGGCGGCCTGAGCCTGCCCCGGCTCCGGGACCGGGGCTTCAAGATCGCGGCGCCTGCCGGCTTGCGCCCGCCCCGCCCCGCCGGTATATCCCCGCCTCCGCTTCCCGCCCGGGAGGCCGACCCCGGACGTGTAGCTCAGCGGTAGAGCACCTCGTTGACATCGAGGGGGTCACAGGTTCGATCCCTGTCACGTCCACCATCCTCCCCAGGCCCCTCCGCCCTCACCACCACCTGCGGTCCGCGAACAGGGCCTCGAAGTTGCGGTGGTAGAAGTTCTCCAGCAGGGGCTCTCCGACGCCCGCCAGGGTGCGCTCGTAGCGGCCGATGGGATCGTCCGTGCCCTCGTGGTGGGGATAGTCCGAGGCGAACATCAGCATGTCCGCGGCGCCGTTCCGCAGCAGCCAGCCGATATCCTCGCCCGCGAAGGGCGTCAGCTTGACCTGCCTCTGCATGTACTCGGAAGGCAGGAGCCTGAGGGCCGAGAAGTCCTGCCGGCGGCGGAAGGCGCGGAAGGACTGGTCCAGGTGCTTCAGGAAGGAGATCACCCAGGAAGCGCCCAGCTCGACCACGGCGATCCGCAGGCGCGGGAAGCGCTCGAGCACGCCGTCGAAGATCATGGCCGACAGGAAGACCTGGGCCTCGAAGGGCATGCCCATGTAGCTGACGGCGTCGGCCGGGGCGTCGCCATTGCGGTGGACCGGGGTCTCCCGGCCATTGTTGAACACCGCCCGGGGGACCGGCTCGTAGGGCGCGCCGCGGGCGCCGATGTGCAGGGTCACGGCCAGGCCCAGGTCCTGGATGCGCGCCCAGACCGGGTCGTAGGCCGGATGGGTGAAGCCCATGCCGCCGGGGGGCGGGAGGGTGTCGACCAGCAGGGCGGGCAGGCCGAGGGCGACGATCTCCTCCAGGCTGGCGAGGGCGGCCTCGGGCCCGTCGCCCAGGCGCAGGTAGGCCACGCCTCCCATCCGTCGGTCCTCGCTGCAGAAGGCCGCGAGGCCCCGGTTAAGCGCGCGGATGCCGCCGGCCAGGACCTCCGGGTCACGGGCGGCGATGACCTGGTTGAAGGCCTCCGTGGGATAGACGAGGTAGGCGCCGAAGCCCATCAGGTCGTTGGCCCGCTTGCGCTCGGCGGCGTCGAAGGCGCCCAGGCCGTGCCAGCCCTTGAACTTCATCGACATGAACTCGGCCTCGGCTTCGGCCCGCAGGGGCGCATCGCCGCGGCGGGCCTCCGCCCGGGCGACGGCGTCCGAGGCCAGGGCCCGGACCCGGGCGTCCTTGCCGGCGAAGGGCACCAGGCGCGGCCGGATGTCCGGGTCGGCGAAGGCCGGGAGCCAGTCCGCGTGCTCCATCATGTGGGTGTCGGCGTCGAGAATGAGCGGCCGGTGCGCGTAGGCCATGTCGTGTCCCCCCGGATGGCCGCGACCGGCCGTTCCGTCCAGTGTTCACCCAAAATGGGCGGGCGGGAAAGCCGGAATCAGAGGGCGCGGGCCCGGGCCGCCACCGCCTCCGCCGCTCGGTCGAGCTCGGTGGGGGAGACATCGGCGAGGTCGAGGGCGCCCAGCTCCGGGCGCTCGTGTTGGCGCGAGGAACGCCGGTAGGCGGGATCGTAGTGGGTCTCCACCAGGGCCAGGGCCACGGGCTCCAGGTCGCCGGCCTCGAGCAGGCCGCGCCACTCCGCGAGGCGCCGGGCGCCGGGCTTGCTCGGCAGCCGCGAGAGCAGGGCCATCAGGGCCTCCACGTCCCGGGCGGTCTCGGCGTAGACCCCGGCGAGATAGGCGGCCCGGGCCTCCGGCGGGGCGGACAGGCGGAAGGCCGGCGCCCCGGACATGGCGGTCCAGACCGCGGGGGGCACCATCCGCTCTCCCACCTTGCTGGACTCCGCCTCGATCACGACGGGCCGGGCGGGGTCGAGGGCCTCAAGGGCGCCGAGCAGGCGGCTCTCGAACATCTTCTGCGCCGGCTGGGGCTGGCCGGGCAGGGCGCCGAGCAGGGAGCCGCGGTGTTCGGCCAGGCCCTCCAGGTCCAGCACCTGCACCCCCAGGGCCGGCAGGCGGCGCAGGACCTCGGTCTTGCCCGACCCCGTGGGCCCGTCGAGGACCAGGGCGCGGAAGCCCGGGGGCGTGTCGTAGAGCCGGGCGGTCACCTCCCGGCGATAGGTGCGGTAGCCGCCGGCCAGCACCCCCACGCGCCAGCCGACCTGGGAGAGGATGTGCGCCATGGCGCCCGAGCGCATGCCGCCCCGCCAGCAGTAGACCAGGGGCCGGAAGGACCCGAGCTGGTCCGCCAGGGCGCCCAGCAGGTGGGCGGCGATGTTGCGGGCCACGTAGGCGCCGCCGACCTTGCGGGCCAGGAAGCGGGACTTCTGGACGTAGAGGGTTCCCACCTCGGCCCGCTCGTCATTGTCGAGGACCGGCAGGTTCACCGCGCCGGGGACGTGGTCCTCCGCGAACTCGCCGGGGCTGCGCACGTCGATGACCATGTCGAAGCGCGCCCGCGTCGCGGCGTCGGCGGAGGCGACGGTCTCGGGGCCGCTCATGCGGGGCGGGCCCTTTTGGGCGACCGGAAATCGGGGGCGCAGGTCATGGGGCGCTGGTATACACCCGGCCCGGGTCAGTCTGAACAGGAGGGTCGGCCATGGCGGAACCGGTGGGTGCGGCGGAAGGGCCGGTGCGGCTGACGAGCCTGGCCCATGGCGGCGGATGCGGCTGCAAGATCGCGCCGGGCGTCCTGCAGCAGATCCTGTCGGGCGCGCCCCAGGCCGCCCCCTTCGCCAGCCTGATGGTGGGGACCGAGACCTCGGACGACGCGGCCGTCTGGAGGCTGAACGACGACCAGGCCCTGGTCGCCACCACCGACTTCTTCATGCCCATGGTGGACGATCCCCGGGACTTCGGCCGCATCGCCGCGGCCAACGCCCTGTCGGACGTCTACGCCATGGGCGGCAGGCCCATCCTGGCCCTGGCGGTCGTGGGCATGCCGATCAACGTCCTGCCGGTGGAGTCCATCCGCGGCATCCTGGCCGGCGGCTCGGAGATCTGCGCCGAGGCGGGGATCCCCATCGCCGGCGGCCATTCGATCGACAGCCTTGAACCCATCTACGGCCTGGTGGCCCTGGGCCTCGTCCATCCCGACCGGGTGATGACCAACCGCGCCGCCCGGGCGGGGGACGAGCTGGTGCTCGGCAAGGCCCTTGGGGTGGGCGTCCTGTCGGCGGCCTTCAAGCAGGGGCGGCTGGACGCGGCGGGCTACGCCGCCCTCGTCGGGTCGGCGACCCGGCTGAACACCCCGGGGCCGGACCTCGCGGTCCTGGAGGGCGTCCACGCCATGACCGACGTCACCGGCTTCGGCCTGCTTGGCCATGGCCTGGAAATGGCCCGCGGCTCGGGACTGTCCCTCGAGATCGACGCCCTGGCGCCCCGGCTGCTGCCCGGCGCCGAGGCCCTGGCCCGGGACGGCGTGCGCACCGGCGCCAGCGTCCGCAACTGGGACAGCTACGGGGCGGACGTGAAGGGCGCCGAAGCCCTCGAGCCCTGGCGGCGCGACCTCCTGACCGATCCCCAGACCAGCGGCGGCCTGCTTGTGGCGGCGGCGCCCGGCGCGGCGGGGGAGGTCCTGTCCCGGCTCCGCGCCGCCGGCTTCGAGGCCGCGCGGGTGGGCCGCTTCGTCGAGGGTCCGGCGGAGGTCCGGCTCTCGGCGGGAGGCTGAGGCCTCAGTCGAGGTCGAGCACCCGGGCGACCCCGGGGTCCGCCAGGACCCCCGCGGGCGGGCCGCAGCGCAGGATCCGCCCCGCCTCCATCACCGCCAGCCGGTCGGCCAGGGCCGAGGCCTCGTCCAGGTCGTGGGTGACCAGCAGGACCGGCGGGCCCCCGGCTGAGCGCAGGGCCGCCAGTTCGTCCCGGATCCGCCGGCGGGTGCGGCGGTCCACCGCCGAGAGGGGTTCGTCCAGCAGCAGGACCGCGGGACGGCGCGCCAGGGCCCGGGCCAGGGCGACCCTCTGCTGCTGGCCGCCCGACAGGTTGGCGGGCTTGCGGTCCTGGAGGCCCGGCAGGTCGAGGGCCTCCATCAGCCGCAGGGCCTCGCCGCGGCGGGCGTCCGGCGGCAGGTCGCCCATGGCCATCTCGATGTTCTTCAACGCCGTCAGGTGGGGCAGGAGGGCGTAGGACTGGAAGACCAGGCCCGTCCTGCGCCGGTAGGGCGGCGCGAAGACGCCGGCGTCCTGCCAGACCTCGCCGCCGCAGGTGATCCGGCCCTCGCCCGGTCGGACCAGGCCGGCGATGATGCGCAGCAGGGTGGTCTTGCCGGCCCCAGACGGCCCGGTCAGGGCGAGGATCTCGCCGGGCGCGAGCGACAGGTCGGCGGCGACGCCGGCGGGGCCGCCCCGGCGGACGGAAAGGCTGAGGGCCGGTTCAGCGGTCATGGCGCGCCAGCCGGGAGCCGAGGGCCTGGACGGCGATGATCGCGGCGACGGAGACGGCGACCAGGGCCGCCGCCAGGACGCCCGCCCCGGCGTCGTCGAAGGCCTGCACGCGGTCGTAGATGGCCAGGGCCGCCGTCCGGGTCTCGCCGGGGATGGAGCCCCCGATCATCAGGACGACCCCGAACTCCCCCATGGTGTGGGCGAAGGTGAGGATGAAGCCGGTCAGGACGCCAGGCCAGGCGAGCGGCGCCTCGACGGTCCAGAAGGTGCGCCAGGGGCCCAGGCCGCTGACCCAGGCCGCCTCGCGGAGCTCCGGCCGGATCGACTCGAAGGCCCGCAGGACGGGCTGGACGGCGAAGGGCAGGTTGGCGACCAGTGAGGCGGCGACCAGCCCCTCGAAGCTGAAGGCCAGCCCCTTGCCGAAGACCGCCGACCACAGGCCGCCGAGGACCGAGCCCTGTCCGAGGGCGGCGAGCAGGTAGAAGCCCAGGACGGTGGGCGGCAGGACGAGGGGCAGGGCGACAAGGCCCTCCAGCACCGCCCGGCCCCGGCGCACCCGGAAGGCCATGAGCCAGGCCAGGGCCACGCCGAGGGGCGAGAGCAGGCAGGCGGTCCACAGGCTCAGCTTCAGGGACAGGGCGAAGGCGGCGGCGTCCATGGGTCAGGCGTCCCCGTCGGGGGCGAGGCCGAAGTCACGGAGGACCTTCCGGGCATGGGCGGAGGCGAGGTAGGCGAAGAAGGCCCGGGCCTGCGGCCCCGCCCCCCGCAGCACCGCCGCCGACTGGACAAGGGGCGCATGCAGGTCGGGATCGATCCGCCCGAACCCTCCGGCCCCGGCGAGCTCCGGCCCGAGGGCGAGGGACAGGGGCAGGAGTCCGGCGTCCGCCCCGCCCGTCAGGGCGAAGCGGGCGGCCTGGGCCGCGGAGTCCCCCAGGACGAGCCGTGAAGACGCCTGGCTCCAGAGGCCGAGCTTCACCAGGGTCTCCCGCGCCGCGCGGCCGTAGGGCGCATGCTCGGGGTTGGCGATGGCCAGACGGTGGATCCGGCCGTCCGCGAGCGCCGCCCGCAGTTCGCCGACCCCGCCCGCCGGTCGCACCTGCGATCCCCGGCGCGCATAGAGGACGAGCCGGCCGCGCCCGTAGGTGTAGCCGGGTCCCTCCGCACGTCCGGCGCTGACCAGCCGCTGCACCAGGGCGGCCTCCGCGCTGAGGAAGACCTCGAAGGGGGCGCCCGCCTCGATCTGGCGGGTCAGGGCGCCCGAGGAGCCGAAGGTCAGCCGGACGGGGCCGCCCCCGGCCCTCCGGAACCCCTCCGCGATCCGCGGAAGGGATCCGGTGAGGTCGGAAGCTGCAGCGACAAGGGGGCCTGCCGGGGCCTGGGCCCAGGCCCCCGCCGGGACCAGTGCGACCAGGCCGGCGAGGCTTCGCCGGGTGAGGGACAAGACGGGACTCCGCGATCGGGATGACGGCCTGGGGGCAGGGTATTCGGCTTCCAGGCCCTGCGAAAGGACCCAGGAAGGCGCCCTCCGGGGCCCCGAAAAAACGCACTAGCCCAAACCCAATCGCCGTCCCATAGTCGACTCATTTCCGGTACGGGGAGTGCTCTGAATGCTCCCTGACCGCCTGATCGGGGAGTGAAACAGATGAAATCCAAGTATTTTGCAGGCGTTTCCCTGCTCGCCGCCAGCCTTGCCCTGGCGCCCGCAGCCTTCGCCGCCGACGCGGAGAACGACCCCACCACGGTCGAGGAGGTGGTCGTCACGGGCTCCTTCATCGCGGGCACGCCCGAGACGGGCGCCCTGCCGGTGGACGTGGTCGGCGCGGCCGAACTCGCCCAGCGCGGCTCGCCCAGCATGGTGCAGTTCATCAAGACCATCCCGTCGTCCGGCGCGGTGATCGGCGAGAACAACCGCTTCGGCTCCGGCAGCGGCGGCGCGACCATCAACCTGCGGAACCTGAACTCGGCCTCGACGGGCGGACGCACCCTCGTCCTGCTCAACGGCCGCCGGATCCCGGTCTCGCCGCAGATCATCAGCAGCGTCGACGTCAACCTCCTGCCCATCGCCGCGATCGGCCGGGTCGAGGTGCTCAAGGACGGCGCCGCGGCGACCTACGGCTCCGACGCCATCGCCGGCGTGGTCAACTTCATCACCCGCACCGACCTCGACGGCTTCGAGGTGGGCGGCAACTACCAGATGATCGACGGCTCGGACGGCGACTACGACCTCACCGCCGCCTGGGGCCACAAGGCCGATTCCTACGACATCATGATCGCGGCCGGTTACCGGCACCGCTCCCAGCTCCCGATCCAGGAGCGCGACTGGGCCCTGAGGACCGGCCCTGACGGCTACCTGGTCAACCCGCTGGGCGGCTGGGCCGGCACCGGCAACCCCGGCCAGTACCAGTTCCCCTCCGCGGCTCCGGTCGGCTCGGCCAACACCGGCTTCACCTCGGCCACCTTCGCCGGCGGCCTGCCGGACATCGGCTGCGCCGCCAACGGCGGCTCCTCCTACGTCCTGGGCTCGGGCACGGGCTCGCCCCCCCCGTGCAACTTCCAGTACACCACCTTCGACAACCTGGTGGAGAACGAGGACCACTGGCAGATCTTCGGCCAGCTGAACGCCGACCTGTCGGACACCATCTCGGCCCACGTCGAGGTGCTCTATGCGGGCCATGACACGCCCCAGCAGAGCTGGGCGGTGACCGGCCCGAACCAGTTCCCCGCGCCCATGCTGGCCTCCGGCGCCTCTCCGGGCGGCGGCGTCTCGCCGATCCCCGCCTCCGGCACCGGCGAGCAGTCGCGTTTCTACATCCCGGCGACCAACCCGGGCCTGATCACCCTGCTCAGCCAGATCAACGGCGCGAACTGCAACGGTCCGGTCTTCCCCTACGGCATCGACGCCGCGACCTGCGCCACCGGACTGACGGCGGCGAAGGCCGGGGTGACCAACGCCGGCCTCTACGGCGTCGCCACCTCCAACACCGCCTGGCGGCCGATCGGCTTCTCGGGGAACCCCTCCGAGCCGGACAACCACAGCCACTACAGCTACCGGATCGAGACCTGGCGCATCGCCGGCGGGCTGAAGGGGGAGTTCTCCGACTCCGTCCCCCTGCTCGGCGGGGTGAAGTGGGAGACGTCGGCGACCTACCAGGAGCAGGACTACAACTACAACCTGGAGGACATCTCGGTGAACCGGCTGCAGCTGGGCCTTCGCGGCTTCGGCAGCCGGGAAGGCGCGTCTGACCAGTGCACCGCGGCGGAAACGGCCAACTTCACCACCAACGCCGGCAACGCCGCCCTGGGCTGCTTCTACTTCAACCCCTTCGCCAACGCCTTCGCCCAGAGCACGTCCAACGTCGGGGCCAACCCGTTCTACGTGGCGAACTCGACCGTGCCCGGCTTCAACGAAGCCGCGGCCAACCGCTCGGCGGTGGTCGGCTGGATGATCGAGAAGCAGTACAACGAGATCCAGTCCCGCCTGTTCGCCCTCGACTTCGTGCTGACCGGCGACACAGGGCTCAAGCTCTGGGCCGACGACACGATCGCCTGGGCCGCCGGCGCCCAATACCGGTATGACCGCGTCCAGCAGAACCCGGACGCCCTCTACAGCGCCCTCGCGACGCCCTGCGTCGACAGCGCGCCCTTCGGCGACTCCATGCCGGCCTGCCCGACGACGTCGAACGGACCCTTCCTGTTCAACGCCAACCTCCGGCCCTATGACGTCGACCGCAAGATCAGCTCGGTCTTCGTCGAGACCCGGATCCCGGTGACCGACGACATCGAGGCCACCCTTGCGGCGCGTTACGAGAACTATGAGGGCCTGGGCTCGACGACCAACCCGAAGGTCGCCGTCCGCTGGCAGGCCCTGGACTGGCTGGCCTTCCGGGCCTCGCTGTCCGGCACCTACCGCGCGCCGCCGCCGACCATCACGACGACCAACTTCACCCGTGGCCTGACCAACGCCAACGGCACCTACAAGGCGAACGACCTGTACGGGAACCCGAACCTCGATCCCGAGACGGCGACCACCTACGACTTCGGCCTGATCTTCAAGTTCGCGAACTTCAACGCCACGCTCGACTACTGGCAGTTCGACTTCAAGGACGGCCTGACCTCGGAGGCGACGGCGGACCTGATCTCCCTGATGTTCCCGGCCAGTTCCCAGACCGGCAACTGTGGCAACGCCGCCTACGCCGGCCTCCAGTCGCGGTTCACCTTCGACCAGGGCGTCTGCGGCCGGAGCAACATCCTCGCCTACCGGACCCAGTACATCAACGGCGGTCCGGTCAAGACCAAGGGCATCGACTTCCAGGCCAACCTTACCGTCGGCGAGGTCCTGGGCGGCGACCTGACCGCCGGGGTCGAGGGCACCTACCTGATGGACTACGACGAGACGCCGTACTCGGTCGAAGGCATTCCGGTGGCCGCCGGGGTGATCAAGCGCGCCGGCACCTACCGGGCCTCGATCTTCACGGGCTACAACCGCATCCGCGGCAACGGCTTCCTGAACTGGTCCTACGGTGACCACAATGTGCGCTGGCAGACCCGCTACGTGTCCTCGACCGTCCAGATCGAGGCCTCGCCGATCGCCATCGCCAACAACGTGAAGGGCCCGGTCAAGATCGACGAGTACTGGCAGAGCGACATCACCTACAAGATCGAGCTCCCCTGGGACACCTCGGCCACCCTGTCGGTGATGAACGTCTTCGACGCCGATCCGTCCTTCGCCATCGGCACCCAGTACAACTATGACCCGGGCAGCGGAAACCCGCTCGGCCGGGTGATCTCGGTGGGCCTGAAGAAGCGGTTCTGATCCGCGGCTCATCCCGCAAAAGGAAAGGGCGCTCCCTCGGGAGCGCCCTTTTTTCTTGTCCGCGCTGCGGGAAGAGCCGGGTCGGTGTCAGGGCTTCGCCTTGCGGGGCAGGGCCGCGACCTCCTCCGGGGTGAGGCGGGTGATCGACTTCACCGGGCAGCGGTCGACCCCGATGGGACCCCGGACAAGGACCGTCGCATCGACCGCGTCACAGATGGAGGAGGAGCCGCGGCTGTCGATGGCGATGCGGTTCTCCCAGTCGAGGTCGGGGCAGCGGCCCATCATTTCCAGGCGGTAGACGTCCTTTGTCCGCACCCGGAGGTAGAGGGTCTTGTCGTCCGGCGCCGCGAAGCCCCGGATGTCTCGGTTGAAGAAGCAGCTCCGCTGGGGCTTGGCCGCCTCGGCAGGGGCGGCCTTCGCCTCGGGGGCGGCCGGCTGGCCCTGGGCGATCGCGGCGCCCGCCAGTCCGACGGAGAGGGCGGCCGCAAGGCTGACTCTGGAGAACATGGGAAGGCTCCTGCAGTTTCGGGGCAGGATAGCATTCCCTCTGCGGCGGGATAATGGCGCCGGCGGCGCCTGCCCGGTTACCCCAGGCTATCACGCCCGGGGTCGACCAGCCGGGCCAGGTCCCGGGGCAGGGGCGAGGCCAGGCCGGCTGCGACCGCCGCGACATGCTCGGCCAGGAGGGGCGCCCAGGTCAGGCCGCGCGAGCCGAGGCCGCCCAGCACATACAGGCCCCGGGTCCCGGGGACGGGGCCGGCAAGGGGCAGGTGGTCCCGCGTGGTCGCCCGCACGCTGGCGCGCCCCTGGAGAGGCCGTCCGGCAAGTCCCCCGGCGAGGGCGGGCCGCGCCCGGGCGAGGAGCGCCAGGTTGGCCTGGTGGTCCTCGTCGGTCACAGCCGTCGAGGTCACGCCGCGCCGGAAGGTCGCGCCGAACAGGAAGCCGTCGGCCGTCGGGGCGATGTAGCCGCCCCACCCGGCGGCGTCGGGACGCGGGGCTTCGGGGCCGGTCGCCCAGCTGGCCTGGCCGCGGACCGGGAGGACGGGGGCGCCGGCCCAGAGGTCCGGGAGGTTCGCGCCTGCAGCCAGGATCACGGTCCGGAAGACCCGCGGGGCGCCCTCCGTCGTCGCAAGCCGCCAGCCCTCTTCCCCGGCGGCGATCGACGCCACCCGACCGGCGAAGCCGTCTCCGCACCAGGCCCCCAGGACCTTGCGGGGATCGATGGCCAGGGCCCCGGGCTGGTCGAGGCCCGCCCGGTCGACCGCCTCGCCAAGGCGCGCGGAGGCGCCTTCGGGGTCGAGGACCCGGAGCGCGCCGGCCGGGAAGATCTCCGATGAAGCGATGCGCGCGAAGCGGCCGGCGTCCCGATCACTGGCGGCCAGTTGCAGCACGCCCCTGGCGGTCACCGCTTCCGGCAGCCCGGCGTAGACGTCGAGGGCCCGCAGGTAGGCCTGGGCGACCAGTCGGGCGACGGGA
>JAPOKE010000055.1 GCA_029977805.1 Phenylobacterium parvum
TCGCGCATGATGGCCTCCAGGCGCATCACGATGTCCCCTGCGGCGCGGCGTTTCAGGAAGTCGGCCCCGGCGAAGCCCGCGGCGGCCCTGTCCAGCCGCCGGCGCAGGAGGTCGCGGTCGAAGATCCTGGGGGGCGTGACGGAGGGCGGCATGGGCCGCGACAATGAACGCTTCGGCGCGTCCTGGGAACCCGCCGGCCCCCTCGCGCGGGCGGGCCGGGCGGCCCTGGACCTCATCTACCCCCACAGGTCCCTCGACGGCGATGCGCCGGTCCAGACCCCGGGGCTGTCGGCGGAGGCCTGGAGCCGCATCGCCTTCCTGGACGATCCCGTCTGCGACGGCTGCGGGACACCCTTCGAGTTCAGCCTGGGGCCCGGCGCGCGGTGCGCGGCCTGCCTGGCGAGGCCCCGCGCCTTTGGCCGGGCCCGGGCGGCCTGCCTCTATGACGACGCCTCCCGGGGCCTCGTCCTGCAGCTGAAGTACGCCGACCGGACGGACCTCTCGCGCCTCTTCGCCGCCTGGATCTCCCGCTCGGCCCGGGACCTCCTGGCCGGCGCCGACGCCCTGGCGCCCGTGCCCCTGCATCCGACGCGCCTCTTCCGCCGCCGCTACAACCAGGCCGCCGAGATCGCCCGGCCCCTGGCCCGGCTCTGGTCCCGGGACTACCTGGCCGACGCCTTGGTGCGACGCCGCGACACCGGCGCCCAGGCGGGACGCTCGGGGACGGGGCGGCGGCGGAACGTGGCGGCCGCCGTCGCCGTGCCCGAGGGCCGGAGGCGGCAGGGGGGGGGCCGGCGCATCCTGCTCATCGACGACGTCATGACCACCGGGGCGACCCTGGAGGCCTGCGCCCGGGCCCTGAAGGCGGCGGGCGCCTCGGGGGTGGACGCCGCCGTCATCGCCAGGGTTAAAGACCCGGCAAGCCTCACCATATAGACTGCGCCCGAACCGGAGGGAGAGCCGCATGGCCGCCGTGACCATCTACACCAAGCCCTTCTGCCCCTACTGCGTGCGGGCCCTGGGCCTGCTCGAGCGCAAGGGCGCCGAGGTCACCGAGATCGAGGCCGCCTTCGACGCCGGAAAGCGGGCCGAGATGCTGCAGAAGTCCGGCGGCGCGGCCACCTATCCGCAGATCTTCATCGGCGACCGGCACGTCGGTGGCTGCGACGACCTGCACGACCTGGAGGCGCAAGGCCGCCTCGACGCCCTGCTGGCGGGCTGAGGCCGTGCGCGTCGCCCTGGTCCAGACCCGGACGCCGGCGACCCAGGCCGCCGCCGTGGACCATGTCCTGCCCCTGGCGCGGGAGGCGGCGGAATCCGGCGCCGCCCTGATCCTGACGCCCGAGGGAACGAACATCCTGCAGAAGGACCGGGCGCGTCTCGCCGCCGCCCTGACGACGGTGGAAGCCGACCCCGTGGTCTGCGGCCTTCGCGACCTCGCCCGGGCGCGGGGCGTCCATGTCCTGGTCGGCTCGGCCCTGGTGGATGCGGGCGCGGAGAAGGCCGCCAACCGCAGCCTGCTGGTCGGCCCCGACGGCGGGATCGTCGCCTGGTACGACAAGCTGCACATGTTCGACGTGGACCTGCCCAACGGCGAGACGGCCCGGGAGAGCGCCGCCTACGCGCCGGGCGACCGGGCGGTCACCGCCCTGGCCGGGGAGGCCCGGCTGGGCCTGACCATCTGCTACGACATGCGTTTCCCCGCCCTCTACCGCGCCCTGGCCCTGGCGGGCGCCGAGGTCATGACAGTTCCCGCCGCCTTCACCCGTCCGACGGGCGAGGCCCACTGGGAGATCCTGCTGCGCGCCCGGGCCATCGAGACCGGCAGCTTTGTCCTCGCCCCCGCCCAGGGCGGCTTCCACGAGGACGGCCGGGGCACCTGGGGCCGGAGCCTGGCCGTGGGACCCTGGGGCGAGGTGCTCGCCGGGCTCGACCATGATGGCCCCGGCGTCCTGGTCGCCGAGCTTGACCTGGCCGCCGCGGGCCGCGCCCGCAGGTCCATCCCCGCCCTCGCCAACGCCCGGGCCTTTTCCCCTCCGGAGGCGCTGGCGTGATCCGCTACGCCCTGGTCTGCGGAGCCGGCCACGACTTCGAGGGCTGGTTCGGGAGCTCCGGCGACTTCGACGCCCAGTCCGGCCGGGGGCTCGTCACCTGCCCGGCCTGTGGTTCGCCCGAGGTGCGCAAGCAGATCATGGCCCCGGCGGTCGTGACGACCAGGGGCCGGGAGGCCAAGGCCCCGGGACCCAGCCGCGAGATGATGATGACGGCCATGGGCGAGGTCCGCCGCCACGTCGAGGAGAACTTCGACTATGTCGGCGACGCCTTTGCCCGGGAGGCCCGGGCCATCCACGAGGGCAGGTCCGAGGAGCGCGGCATCTATGGCGAGGCGACGCCGGAGGAGGCCCGCGCCCTGGTGGAGGACGGCGTTCCCGTCGCCCCCCTGCCGCAGGCGCCGCCCGACCGGCGCGACCTCAACTGAGCCCGGCCCTCAGGGCGCCAGGTAGGCGATCGGGGCCGTCGGCTTCAGGGACTTGTTGATCAGGCCGACCAGGGAATAGCTGTCCTTGCCTTCGAGGGCGACGCTGCGCACCCCCGCCTTGGCCGAGAAGTCCAGGGCCTTCAGGTCGAGGGCCACCACATAGGGGCTCAGGGCGGACTCGAAGTAATAGACCCCCCGGGTGTGGTCGATCACCGTCCGCCAGTAGGTCGGGGCGATGTTCGGGTGATCCGGGTCCGGGGCGCCCCAGGGCACCGAGACGTTGCGCATCACGGAGAAGACGCCGGCCACCTGCCTGCGGGGATCGGTCTCGCTCGTGCCCAGGCGCTTCAGGTAGTAGCTGGCGCGGACGAAGCGGTCCTCGGACTGGTGCGAGCCCGGCAGGACGCGGGATCCGTCCATCCGGCTCCAGTAGGTGTTGAGGGTCAGCTGCTTCTCGAAGGTCGGGCTGTTGGTCATCACCTGGTAGGCCCGGTCGTGGTGGATGACCGGCTTGCCCGCGATGTACTCGATCACCGCGGAGTCGCCCCTGGCGTCGCTGATCGAGAGGTGGACGGTCGGGTGCCCGGCTCCGCCCGGCCCGAAGGTGGAGGGCACGATGTAGATCGGGTCCGTCTTCATCACCTCCACCACCTCGTCGACGGTGGCGTAGTTCGACAGGATGTAGGTCACCCAGGCGCCCATGGAGATGCGCGGCTTGGCCGAGGCGGGGGCCGGTCCGAAGTCGGCTTCGGCGAGGTAGAGCAGGTTGGCTCCCAGGCCCTTTTCGTTGACGCCGTCAAAGGCGCCGTCGATGGGCCCGCCGGGGGTCATGGAGCCGGCCGCGACCACCGCGCCGTACTTGCTGGCCCAGGTCAGCCCGCCCTTGATCCCCTCGTTCTGGAAGCCGCGGGGAATGACGTAGAAATGGGTGTTGAAGTCATACGGCCAGTCCATCGAACGACCGGTGATCACCGCCCCGTCGTCTCCCAGCCAGGTGGCGCGCGAGCAGGCGTCTGCGACGGGGGCGACGGCGAGGGTCAGGGCGGACGCCAGGGCGAGTGCGGCGAGTTTCATCTTCAGCCTCCCAACTGAAAGAAAGTAAATGCTTTATGCGCCTCCCGCCCGGGCTTGAAAAGCCCCCCAGGCCATAGGCGCCGGGGGTTTCGGGGGTCTAGGATGGAGCCCTTCCAAGGAGGCCCCATGTTCCGTTCCCTGCTGATCGCCGGCGTCGCCCTTATGGCCGCCGCGCCCGCCCTCGCCGCGCCGCCCGCCCCGTCGGGGCTCAGGCCGGACCAGGCCGCCTTCCGCGAGCTCTACCGGGAGCTGATCGAGACCAACACGACCCTGTCCTCTGGCAGCTGCACCCTGGCGGCCGAGAAGCTCGCGGTCCGGCTCAAGGCCGCCGGCTACACCGACCGGGAGATGGAGATCCTGGTTCCCGCCGACCAGCCGAAGCAGGGGGCGCTGGTGGCGACCCTGGCGGGTACGGACCCGAAGCTGAAGCCCATCCTCCTGCTGGCCCACATCGACGTGGTTGAGGCCAACCGGGCGGACTGGGAACGGGATCCCTTCACCCTCATCGAGGAAAACGGCTTCTTCTATGCCCGGGGCGCCAGCGACGACAAGGCGATGGCCGCGGCCTTCGCCGACAACATGATCCGCTACAAGCGCGAGGGCCTGAAGCCCAGGCGCAGCCTCCGCATGGCCCTGACCTGCGGCGAGGAGACCCCTGACAACTTCAACGGCGTCGAGTGGCTGATCGGCAACCGGCGCGACCTGATGGACGCCGAGTTCGCCCTCAACGAAGGCGCCGGCGGCCAGGTCGGCCCTGACGGCCGGAAGGTCTTCCTGGGCATACAGGCGGGGGAGAAGGTCTACCAGGACTTCACCCTGCGGATCACCAATCCGGGCGGACATTCCTCCCGCCCGGTGAAGGACAACGCCATCGTCCGGCTTTCGGCGGGCCTGACCCGGATCGGCGCCTACGACTTCCCCATCGCCCTGAATGAAGCGACCCGGAACCACTACGCCCGGATGGCGGGGATCGAGGGGGGCGAGACGGGCGCGGCCATGAAGGCCCTGGCCGACAACCCCTCGGACGCCGCCGCCGCCGCCTTCCTGGCGCGCTCGCCGGGCCGCAACTCCATGATGCGCACGACCTGCGTGCCCACCCAGGTCAAGGCCGGCCACGCCCCCAACGCCCTGCCGCAGAGGGCCGAGGCCAACGTCAACTGCCGGATCCTTCCGGGCGAGAAGGTCGAGGATGTCCGCCAGGCCCTGTTGCGGGTGATCAACGACCCGGGGATCTCGGTGGAAACCGTCGGCAAGCCCAGCCCCGTCTCGCCCCCGCCGCCGCTGAACGCCCGGATCATGGGTCCGGCGACCAAGGTGGCCTCGGCCATGTGGCCCGGCGTTCCGATCGTGCCCGCCATGTCGACAGGCGCCACCGACGGCCGGTTCCTGCTGGCCGCCGGGGTCCCGACCTATGGCCTGTCCGGCATGTTCAGCCCGCCGGGCGACAGCGGGGCGCACGGCCTCAACGAGCGCATTGGCGTCCAGGCCCTCTATGAGGGCCGGGACTTCCTCTACGAGGTAGTCAAGCTCTACGCCCGGAACTGATCCGGGCTCCTACGGGGGCGGCGGGGACTTGTGTGGCGATGGCGCCACACTACATCCCCGGTACGGCGGTTGCGCTTGATCAAGGCGACCGCCGGACTTCCGCCTCACGAGGGGACACATGAACATCGACCAGTACTCCGACCGCGCCAAGCAGGCCGTCCAGTCGGCCCAGAGCCTCGCCCTGGCCCGTCGCCACCAGCAGTTCGCGCCCGAACACCTCCTGAAGATCCTTCTCGAGGAGAAGGACGGCCTATCCCGCGCCCTGATCCAGAGCGCCGGCGGCCGGCCGGACGACGTCGACAAGGCCGTCGACGCCCTCCTGGCCCGCCGGCCCAGGGTGGAGGGCGGCTCGGGCCAGATCTACCTTGCGCCGGCGTCCGCCAGCGTCTTCGCGGCGGCCGAGGCTGGCGCCAAGTCAGCCGGCGACGCCTTTGTCACCACCGAGCGCCTGCTGATCGCCATCGCCAGGGAAGGCGGTGACGCCGCCAAGGCCCTGCGCGACTCCGGCGCCGCCGAGGCCGCCCTCGAGGAGGCCGCAAAGGCCCTGCGCAAGGGCAAGACGGCCGACAGCGCCTCGGCCGAGGAGGGCTATGACGCCCTGAACCGCTACGCCCGCGACCTGACCCAGGCGGCCCGGGACGGCAAGGTCGACCCGGTGATCGGCCGGGACGAGGAAATCCGCCGGACCATCCAGGTCCTGTCGCGCCGGACCAAGAACAACCCGGTCCTGATCGGCGAGCCCGGGGTCGGCAAGACCGCCATCGTCGAGGGCCTGGCCCAGCGCATCGTCAATGGCGACGTGCCGGAGAGCCTGAAGGACAAGAAGCTGCTGGCCCTCGACATGGGCGCCCTGATCGCCGGGGCGAAGTACCGCGGCGAGTTCGAGGAGCGGCTGAAGGCGGTGCTCAACGAGGTCACCGCCGCCGAGGGCTCCATCGTCCTCTTCATCGACGAGATGCACACCCTGGTGGGCGCCGGCAAGACGGACGGGGCCATGGACGCCTCCAACCTGCTGAAGCCGGCCCTGGCGCGCGGCGAGCTGCACTGCGTCGGGGCGACCACCCTCGACGAGTACCGCAAGCACGTGGAGAAGGACGCCGCCCTGGCGCGGCGCTTCCAGCCCGTCTTCGTCTCCGAGCCGACGGTGGAGGACACGGTCTCCATCCTCCGCGGCCTCAAGGAAAAGTACGAGGTCCACCACGGGGTGCGGATCACCGACAGCGCCATCGTCGCGGCGGCGACCCTGTCCAACCGCTACATCACCGACCGCTTCCTGCCCGACAAGGCCATCGACCTCGTCGACGAGGCCGGCAGCCGGGTGCGCATGGCCGTGGACTCCAAGCCCGAGGAGCTGGACGAGATCGACCGCCGGGTCGTCCAGCTTAAGATCGAGCGCGAGGCCCTGACCAAGGAGAGCGACGACGCGTCCCGCCAGCGCCTGGAGAAGCTGGAGGACGAGCTCGACGACCTCGAGGGCCAGTCGGCGGAGATGACCGCCCGCTGGCGCGCCGAGAAGGAAAAGGTCTCCTCGGCCGCCCAGGTCCGGGAAGCCCTCGACCGCCTCCGCGCCGAGCTGGTCGCCGCCCAGCGCCGGGGCGACCTGCAGCGCGCCTCGGAGATCGCCTATGGCGAGATCCCGCCGCTGGAGAAGCAGCTGGCCGAGGCCGAGCAGAAGGCCGCCGGCGAGGCGGTCAGCCCCGAGGTGGTGGACGCCGCCCAGATCGCCGCCGTGGTCTCCCGCTGGACGGGCGTGCCGGTGGACAAGATGCTGGAGGGCGAGCGCGAGAAGCTCCTCCGCATGGAGGACTCCCTGCGCGGCCGGGTGGTCGGCCAGGAAGAAGCCCTCGAGGCCGTCTCCGACGCCGTCCGCCGGGCCCGCGCCGGCCTGCAGGATCCCTCCCGGCCGATCGGCTCCTTCCTCTTCCTCGGCCCGACGGGCGTGGGCAAGACGGAGCTGACCAAGGCCCTCGCAGAGTTCCTGTTTGACGACGAGTCCGCCATCACCCGCCTCGACATGAGCGAGTACATGGAGAAGCACTCGGTCAGCCGCATGATCGGGGCGCCTCCCGGCTATGTCGGATACGACGAGGGCGGGGCTCTGACCGAGGCGGTGCGTCGCCGGCCCTACCAGGTCGTTCTGTTCGACGAGGTCGAGAAGGCCCACCCCGACGTCTTCAACGTGCTGCTCCAGGTCCTCGACGACGGTCGGCTGACCGATGGCCAGGGGCGCACGGTCGACTTCCGCAACACCCTGCTGATCATGACCTCCAACCTGGGCTCAGAGTTCCTCGCCGCCCAGAAGGAGGGCGAGGATGTCGAGGCGGTTCGCGGCGACGTCATGGGCGTGGTGCGGGGCCATTTCCGGCCCGAGTTCCTGAACCGGATCGACGAGATCATCCTGTTCCGGCGGCTTGGCCGGGCGGAGATGGACAACATCGTCCGCATCCAGCTGCGCCGGCTGGAGAAGCTGCTGGCGGATCGCCGCATGACCCTCGCCCTGGACGACGCGGCCATGACCTGGCTGGCGGACAGGGGCTACGACCCGGTCTACGGCGCCCGCCCGCTCAAGCGGGTGATCCAGAAGGAGCTGGTGGACCCCGTGGCCCGCAAGCTGCTGGCCGGCGAGCTCTCGGACGGGTCGGTGATCGCCGTCACCTCTGATGCCGGCGGCCTGCAGATCGGCCGGCCCCAGGTCCACTGAAGCCCGGGCGGGGCGGGGGTCAGTCCTCGCCCCGCACCTTCCCCCGCAGGGACTTCACGCCGCCCCGGCGGACCTTGCCCTCCACCCGCCGGACCCTGGAGGCCAGGGTCGGGCGGGTGCGCTTGCGCGGCGGCGGCGGCGGTGCGGCCGCCTGCCGGACCAGGTCCACCAGCCTCTGGAGGGCCTCGGCCCGGTTCCGCTCCTGGCTGCGGTGCGTCATCACGCTGAGGACGAGGACCCCGTCCTGTGTCAGCCGGCGGCCCGCCAGCTTCATCAGCCGGACGGCGACATCGTTGGGCAGGGAAGGGGACCTGCGGACGTCGAAGCGCAGCTCCACCGCCGTCGAGACCTTGTTGACGTTCTGGCCGCCGGGCCCGGCCGACCGGACGAAGCGCTCGGTGATCTCATCCTCCGGGATGAGGATTTCCGGCGTGACCTCGATCATGGCCGGTGGTCCGCCTCAGGCTTCGCGGCAGGCGGGACAGAGTCCGCGGGCCTCGAGCGTCAGGCTGCGGACGGAGTAGCCCGCCTCGGCGGCGGCGGAGAGCCCCGCGTCGAGCGCCGGCTCGAACTCCCGGGCCGCCCCGCAGCAGTCGCAGATCAGGAAGGCCGCCCGGTGGGCGTCGCCCCGGAGCCGGCAGGGGACGTAGGCGTTGAGGCTCTCGATGCGGTGGGCGAAGCCCTGCTTCTCCAGGAAGTCGAGGGCCCTGTAGACGGTGGGGGGCTTGGCCGGCGGACCCTCTCCCCCGAAGGCCGCGATCATGTCGTAGGCCTTGAGCGGCGCATCGGCGGACAGGAGCAGCTCCAGGACGCGGCGGCGCGGGGCGGTCAGGCGTTCCCGGGCGGCGATGCAGCGCGCCTCCGCCTCGGCCAGCGCCTCGGCGAGGCCCGGTCCGGCCAGCCCCTGCCCGGGGCCGTCATCGTGTCCGCAGTCGTGCGCCATGGACCATGGCTAGACCTGATGCCGTCCAGGTGCAACCGCGCCCTTCAGGCCCCCTCGGAAGGGTCAGTCCTCGCCGCCCTCGACCGGGCCGGATTCGCCCTCGAAGCTGCGCGGGGCCCGGCGGCGGCGGGGCGGACGGGCCTCCTCGCCCTCGGCCTCGGCCCGGGGCCGGCGGGGGCGGAGGAAATCCGGGGCCTGGCTCTCGGCGCCGTCCTCGCCGCGGAGGGTCGGAGACGGCCCCCGGTCGGCTGCGGGGGCGATGGAGCCGCCGCTGGGCTCCACCACGGCCAGGGGGTCACGTTCCGGCCGGTCGCGCTCGGCCCTTTCCCGTTCGGGCCGCTCCTCGCGATTCCGCTCCGGACGATCGTCCCGGTCCCGCCAACGCTCGCGCCGGCCGCCGTCGGGCCGGTCGCCCCGCGGCCTGTCATCCCGCGGCCTTTCTTCACGGGGCCTGTCTTCACGGGGCCTGTCGTCGCGGGGACGATCATCGCGCTGGCGATCTTCCCTCTGGCGGTCCTCGCGGGGGCGGTCATCCCGGTCGCGGAACCGGTCGCGGCGGTCGTCGCGGTCCCGCCAGTTCCCGCGGTCGCGGGTCTCGGCTTCGGCCTCGGCGGGCTCGGCCTCGACGCCTTCGCCGGGTTCTTCCTCGAAGTCGACGTCGAAGCCGGAGTTGAACTGGTCGCGGCCGATGATCTCGGAGGCCGGACGGGTGGGCTGCATGGCCCGGATCAACCGGAAATAGTGCTCGGCGTGCTGGAGGAAGTTCTCGGCCAGCACGCGGTCACCGGCCGAGGCCGCATCGCGGGCCAGCTGCTGGTAGCGCTCGAAGACCGTCTGGGCGTTGCCGCGGACCTTGACCCCCTCGGGGCCGTTGGACTCCAGGGCCCGGTTCGCATTGTGCTGCTGAGGCTTGCCACCGGCGCTGCGATTGCGACCGCGCTGACGCTTCATGCCCTTGAAATCTCTCATGTCCTGCCGTTCCGCCGACCCGCGCAAACTCCGTGCGGGCTAGGGCTGTTCTTCTGGCCTGTCCGCCGGGTCCCTCCCGGCGCAGATGATCCGAAGTGAAAAGTTCCCCGTCGTCCCACCCGGCGCCTGGCGTTTCGCTTGTGACGGAACGGCCTGCCGGCGCGGGGCCCGATCCTGTGGGTCAGGCGGTCCATGGCGTCGACGGTTTGAGTGGAGACCGGGAGTCCGTCTAGCGGCTCAGACGCCAGTTTCCAAGGGCTTTTTCACGCCGGTCACGACGCGGTCGTGGGTCGAAAGGTCCGGCAGGGTCTCGACCTCCAGGGCGCCCGCCTGCCGGAACAGGGCTTCCACCGCAGCCCTCTGGTCGTAGCCGATTTCCACCAGGAAGCGCCCGCCCGGCCTCAGGACCCGCAGGATCTCCGGCGCCAGGATGCGGTAGGCGTCGAGGCCGTCCGGGCCGCCGTCCAGGGCCAGCCGCGGTTCGTAGACCCGGACCTCGGGATCCAGGGTCTCGATCACGTCGGTCGCGATGTAGGGGGGATTGGAGACGACGAGGTCGAAGTCCGCGTCCGCCAGGCCCGCCGTCCAGTCGCCCCGCAGCAGGGCGACCCTGCCGGCCATCCCCAGGCTGGCGGCGTTGTCGCGGGCCACGGCGAGGGCCTCCTCGGAGGCGTCGACCCCGAGCCCGCGGGCCGCCGGGCGCTCTGCGAGGATGGCCAGCAGGATGGCCCCGGAGCCCACCCCGAGGTCGAGTATGCGGAAGGGGCGTCCCTCGGGGAACTGGCGCAGGACGTGGTCGACGATGACCTCCGTCTCCGGTCGCGGCGTCAGGACGTCCGGTGTGACGCCCAGCATGATGTTCCAGAAGCCGCGCCGTCCCAGGATGTGGCTGACGGGTTCGCGGCGGATCCGGCGTTCCAGGTAGTCATCGAGGCGGGCGGCCTGCTCGGGGCCGACCTCGCGGTAGGGATCGCCGACGATGTCGGCCCGGGACACCCCGCAGGCGGCTTCCACGAGGACCCGGGCGTCGATGACCGGCCCGGGGACGCCGGCGGCCTCGAGACGCGCCCGGGCGCCCTGCCAGGCCTGCAGGAGGTTGCGGCTCATTCCGCCCCTTCCGGCTCGCCGGGGGTGCTGCAGGCGTCGCCGACCCGCACCGTCCCGCCATGGGTGACCTGGACATAGATGCCGCAGTCCCGGTGGCCGTACTGCTCGAACAGGTGCTCGACCAGGGGCAGGTCGCGTTCCGCCGTCTGCGGGTCCACCTCGGTCGCGGCGCAGCGGACGATGGGGGCGAAGACCGTGGCGCGGGCGAAGCCGAGCAGGAGGTTCTTGCCCTTCCAGTCGTTCTCCACCCACGGCGGCCAGCCCTCGACATAGAGGTTAGCGCGGAAACGCAGGGGGTCGACGGGCTTGCCGATCCGGGCCTCGAGGTCGCGGACGCTGGCCATGTTGATGATCGAGACATGGCCGAGGGGGTGGTCCAGGAACTGGTGGTCCGGCGCCTCAAGCACGCGCACGCCGTCCCGGGCGTCCTCGCCGAGGAGTCCCTGGACCCAGGCCCCGAAGCCCTCCCGTCCGGAGTCCGCCGCGAGGTCGCCATGGAAGTCCGGCCGGCCGGGGGCCGAGGCCGAGATGTCCGAGCCCCTGACCCGGGTCCGGGCGGCGGCCACCACCGGGTGGGCGGCGAGGACCGCGAACTTCATCTTGGGGACCCAGGCCGGGGCGGCGGCGTCGAATCCCGACGGGCCGTTCTCGACCACCCAGCGCCGGTCCTGGGCGATGGCGCGGCCGGGAACCAGCTCGGCCTCGGACAGTGGCTCGGCCGAGAATCCCTTCACGGGATAGCGGAACAGGCCGGTGATCAGGGCTTCCATCAGGCGAACTCCGCCTCGAGGCTGGCCAGACGGGCGGCCTGGTCCTCGGCGATCAGGGGGTTGATGATGTCGTCCAGGGCCTCTCCCTCCAGCACCTTGGCGAGGTTGTAGAGGGTCAGGTTGATCCGGTGGTCGGTCACGCGCCCTTGCGGGAAGTTGTAGGTGCGGATGCGCTCCGAGCGGTCGCCCGATCCCACCTGGCTGCGGCGGGCGTCGGCCCGGGCGCTGTCGAGGGCCTCGCGCTTCTGGTCGTAGAGCCGGGCCTGGAGCACCTTGAGGGCTCGCGCCCGGTTCTGGTGCTGGGACTTCTCCGAGGACGTGACCACGATCCCCGTGGGGATATGCGTGATGCGGACGGCGGAGTCGGTCTTGTTGACGTGCTGTCCCCCGGCGCCCGACGACCGGTAGGTGTCGATGCGAAGGTCCGCCTCGCGGATCTCGATGTCCACGTCCTCCACCTCCGGAAGGACGGCGACGGTGGCCGCGGAGGTGTGGATCCGGCCCCCGGCCTCGGTTTCCGGCACGCGCTGGACCCTGTGCACGCCGCTCTCGAACTTGAGCCGGCCGAAGACGCCCTCGCCGGTGATGGAGGCGATGATTTCCTTGTAGCCGCCGACCTCGCCCTCGGAGACGGAGTCGATCTCCACCCGCCAGCCGTGGAGGGCGGCGTAGCGCTGGTACATCCGGAACAGGTCGCCGGCGAAGAGGGCGGCCTCGTCTCCTCCGGTCCCGGCGCGGACCTCGAGGATGGCCGAGGCGTTCTCGTCGCGGTCGCGGGGGGCGAGGAGGAGGGCGACTTCGCGCTCCAGGCCCGGCAGGCGGGCCTTCAGGTCCTCCAGCTCGTCGCGGGCGAGGGCGGACATGTCCGCGTCCCCGGAGGCGGCCATTTCCTCGAGCTCCGGCCCCTCGGCGCGGGCCTTCTCCAGGGCGCGGACGGCCTCGACAACCGGCTTGAGTTCGGCGTGTTCCCGCGACAGGCGCACGATTTCCGCGCCGTCGGACGCCGCGGACATGCGCGCCTCGATCTCGTGGAAGCGGCCGAGGACCTGGTCGAGTCGGGCTTGGGGAAGTCGCAAGGGGCGGGATCTTCAGGGGGTCAGGGGAGGCAGGCTTCTAGCCCGCCGCGCTCGGCTTGCCAAATCCCGGGGCGGCCGGCGCAGGGGCGGGCGGCCCCGCCGGGGCCGCCCGCGATCCGCGAGGATCAGACGCGAACGCCGCTCAGCGAGGCGTTGCCAAAGGCGCCGAGCTTGACGTTGCCCGACAGGGAGTCGCCGCTCACGGTGGCTTCGAACTCGAGGGTCATCGGCATCGGGCTGGTGATCGCCGAGGACCAGATCAGCTTGTCGCCGTCGACCTTGCCGGAGATGTCCTGGTCGCCCATGCGGCCGGTGGTCTTGCCGGTGAAGGTGTCGCCGCTGGTGGTGATGGAGGCGTTCACTTCCTGAGCGCCCATCGGGGTGTTGATCGTGATCTTCCAGTTGCCGTCCGCAGACATGGCTCTCTCCTCTTTGCGAAGCCTCGCCTCGTCAGGCCCTTCCGGACCCGTCAGGCGGAGCTTCCGTTCGCCATCGACGGACCCGCCGCGGCAGCCAGTTTAGGTGGGGCCTTGGGACGCGCTTTCAAGTTCGGCGGCGCGCTGCTCCACCAGTTCCACGATATGGTCGACCATCCGGTCATTGTCCATCTTGTGGTCCGGCTTGCCCGCCAGGTAGACCATGCCGGCCCCCTTGCCGCCGCCGGTGAAGCCGACGTCGGTCATCAGGGCCTCTCCCGGGCCGTTCACCACGCAGCCGATGATGGACAGGCTCATCGGGGTGGCGATGTGGGCCAGCCGGGCCTCGAGGGTCTCCACCGTCCGGATCACGTCGAAGCCCTGCCGGGCGCAGGACGGGCAGGCGATGATGTTCACCCCCCGGTGCCGCAGGCCCAGGGACTTGAGCATGTCGAAGCCGACCTTGACCTCCTCCACCGGGTCCGCCGCCAGGGAGACGCGCAGGGTGTCGCCGATCCCGGCCCAGAGCAGGGCGCCCATGCCGATGGCGGACTTCACCGTGCCGATCCGCTGGCCTCCCGCCTCCGTGACCCCGATGTGCAGGGGGCAGTCGATGGCCTCGGCCAGCATCTGGTAGGCGGCCACGGTCATGAACAGGTCCGAGGCCTTCACGCTGATCTTGAACTCGTGGAAGTCGTGGTCCTGCAGGATCCGGGCGTGGTCGAGGGCGCTCTCGACCATGGCGTCGGGGCAGGGCTCCCCGTACTTCTCGAGCAGGTGGCTCTCCAGGCTGCCGGCGTTGACGCCGATCCGGATCGAGCAGCCGTGGTCGCGGGCGGCCTGGATGACCTCGCGGACCCGGTCCGGGCTGCCGATGTTGCCCGGGTTGATGCGCAGGCAGGCGGCGCCCGCCTTGGCCGCCTCTATGCCCCGGCGGTAGTGGAAATGGATGTCGGCGACGATCGGGACCTTCGCCGCCTTGACGATCTGGGGGAGGGCCGCGGTCGAGGCCTCGTCCGGGCAGGAGACGCGCACGATGTCGGCGCCGGCCTCTTCCAGCTGGCGGACCTGGTCAATGGTGGAGGCCGCGTCCGCCGTCAGGGTGTTGGTCATGGACTGGACGCTGATCGGGGCGTCGCCGCCCACCTCGACGCTTCCAACCCGGATCTTGCGGCTCTTGCGGCGGACGATCGTCCGCCAGGGACGGAGGGCGTGGGTCTCGGACATGTCGCAAGAATAGGGCCGCTGCGGGTGAACCCCAAGGCCCGCCGCCGTCAG
>JAPOKE010000056.1 GCA_029977805.1 Phenylobacterium parvum
GCGTAGGGCAGCAGCAGTTCGATGCGGCCGCCGCGATCCTCCATGTCGATCCTGAGCTTGACCAGGATGGCCGCATTGGCCGGCCGGGCGATGGCGGCGAAGCGCGGGTTGGTCTCGAGCCTGTCGAGGGTGAAGGTCACGGGCGTCAGGGGCTCGAAGGCCAGCTTCGCGTCGGCGAGGACGACCTCGACCATCCGCTGGACCAGCACCCGCTCGATCGTGGTGTAGGGGCGCCCCTCGATCCGCATGGCCGCCGTGCCCCTGCGGCCGCCCAGCAGGACGTCGACGATCGAGTAGATCAGGTTGGAGTCGACGGTCAGCAGGCCGTAGTTCTCGAGTTGCTCGGCCTTGAAGACCGTCAGGATGGCCGGCAGGGGAATGGAGTTCAGGTAGTCGCCGAAGCGGATGGACGAGATGCTGTCGAGGCTCACCTCGACATTGTCCGACGTGAAGTTCCGCAGCGAGGTCGTCATGTACCGCACAAGGCGGTCGAAGACGATCTCGAGCATGGGCAGGCGCTCGTAGGACACGAGGGCCGAGTTGATGATGGCGCGGATGCCATTCCTGTCTGCGGCGTCATCGCCGGAGAGATCGAAGCCCAGGAGGCTGTCGATCTCGTCCTGGTTCAGGATGCGCTCGGCGCCCGAGATTCCCTCGGAGGACTCGCTGCGCCCCCAGCCTTCCTCGGCGCTCGTCGCAATGTCGTCTGTGTCCGCCATGGCCTAATGCCCAGCCGCCCGGGGGGCTAGCTGATGAGCATCTCCTCGATCAGAACCGATTTCACCTTCGCCGGGGCGATGACCAGGTTGACCCTGCGCAGGATCTCCGCCTTCAGCTGGAAGTTCCCCTGCGACCCCTGGAGGTCCTCGGGGCGCAGCTCGCGCAGGAAGGTCTGGAACATGTCCTGCAGCCGCGGCATCGCAGGCTGGATCATCTCCGCGGTCTCCTGGTCAGGAGCCTCCAGGGTGACCTTGAGCTTGAGGTAGGTCGGGCGACCGTCGCCGGCCTGCATGTTGGCGACCATGTTGGGCAGGGCGCAGAAGACCACGCCATCAGGCCCCTCGGTGAGGACCACGGCGTTGGCGCCGCCCGCAGCGTCGCCCTCCTTCTTCTCGCCTTCCCCGCCCTTCTTCTCCTTGCCCTTTTCCTTCTCGCCGCCCTTCTTCTCGGCCTTGGCCTCGGCGGCCGGAGGCTTCTTGAAGAACATGAAGTAGGCGCCTGCGCCGCCGCCGATCAGGACAAGGGCGGCGGCCGCGGCGATGATGATCAGCTTGAGCGGCGGCTTCTTCTTGCCGCCGTCCGCATCGCCGCCCTCGGCGCCTTCGAGGTCGACCTCTTCCGACTCGGAATTCTTGGGGGGCTTGGCCACGGCCGCGACTCCAGGGGAACCTGTGGGCGACCATGCGCAGGTTTAGTTAACGATCCGTTTTTAACCCTGGCGCGGCGGGGGAAAAACGACCCGGCAAATTCCTCCCCACCGACCGAGTTAACCATTTTATTCTCTGTTTTCATTGGGGTTTTTAGTTGGCCCAAGGCTTGCATGGTGAATGGCGGACCCTCGGGTCGCCAGGACCGGATGCAGAGTCGATGGACAACGCGCTTTACGTTGGGCTTTCCCGCCAGATGACGCTTCGGCGGCAGCTGGACATCGTCGCCAACAACATCGCCAACGCCGATACGACCGGCTTCAAGGCCGAGCAGCCCCTCGTCCGGACCGAGCCCCGGGCGCCGGCCCGGACGGTCGACGGTCCCAACCCCATCAAGTTCGTGATCGACAGCGGCCTCGCCAGGGACTTTTCCCAGGGAGCGCTGCGGGCGACCAACTCGACCTTCGACCTCGCCATCGACGGGCCCGGCTTCTTCCGGGTGCAGACCCCGAACGGCGAGCGCTTCACACGCGACGGTCACTTCCGGCTGGATGATACCGGCCGGATCGTCACCCAGGCCGGCCTTCCCCTGCTGGACTCCGGCGGCGCCGAGGTGATCATCGATCCCAAGAAGGGCGTCGTCGAGATCGCCCGGGACGGCTCGATGAGCCAGGGCATCGAGCAGGTCGGGCGCCTGGGCGTGGTCGCCTTCGCCGACCTGTCCGTGCTCGAGAAGGTCGGCGACAACCAGTTCCGCAACACCTCCAACCAGCAGCCCCAGCCGGCGCCCGGGTCCCTGATCCGCCAGGGGATGCTGGAGGGATCCAACGTCAATCCCATCCTCCAGGTCACCGACATGGTCGAGGTGACCCGGGCCTACGAGTCCCTGGCCCGGATGATGGAGTCCACCCAGGAGCTGTCCCGGCGAACCGTCGAGCGGCTCGGACGCGTCGAGTAGAAAGGCTGACTTCCCATGCAAGCTCTCCGCACCGCCGCCACCGGCATGGCCGCCCAGCAGCTGAACGTCGAGGTCATCTCGAACAACATCGCCAACATGAACACGGTGGGGTTCAAGCGGCAGAGGGCCGAGTTCCAGGACCTCCTCTACCAGACGCTTGAGCGCGCCGGCTCCCAGTCCTCCGACCAGGGAACGGTCGTCCCGACCGGCCTGCAGGTCGGTGCGGGCGTCAAGGCGGGGTCGATCTACCGGATCACCGAACAGGGCGCGATGACCCAGACCGGCAACAAGCTGGACGTGGCCATCCAGGGGCGCGGATACCTGCAGGTGCTGATGCCCACGGGCGAGCTCGCCTACACCCGGGCCGGCAATCTCTCGCTGAACGACCAGGGCCAGCTGGTGACCGCAGACGGCTACCAGATCCAGCCCGCGATCGTCATTCCGCCGGACGCCATCGATGTCTCGATCTCCAAGTCGGGCCAGATCCAGATCATGCAGGCCGGCCAGACCACGCCTTCCGTGGCCGGCACCCTGGAGCTCGCGACCTTCGTCAACGAGGGCGGCCTCGAGGCGATCGGGGACAACCTCTACCTCGAGAGCGGCTCTTCCGGGGCCCCGACCCTGAGCGTCCCCGGCGTCGATGGCACCGGCGTGCTCCTCCAGGGCTACACCGAGGCCTCGAACGTCGACGCCGTGGCCGAGGTCACCGCCCTGATCGTCGCCCAGCGGGCCTACGAGATGAACTCCAAGGTCATCACCTCGGCGGACCAGATGCTGTCGACCGCCAACCAGGTGAAGAGCTGATCCCATGCGGCGCCTGATCGCCCTGGCCTTCCTGGCCCTGTTCCTCCTGCCCGTCGCCGCCCTGGCCGGCGCGCCGGTGTCCCTGCGGGCCGACCCCTCCGACGCCGACGGCGTGGTGACCCTGGGCGACCTCTTCGAGGGCGCCGGCGCGGTCTCCGGCGTGCGTGTGGCGGCCCGGACCGGGACCAGCGTCGTGCTCGACGCCACCGCCGTGCAGGTCCTCGCCCGGCGCAACGGGCTCGAGTGGGGCAATCCCGACGGGATCCGCCGCATCATTGTCCGGCCGGGCCAGGCCGAGCCCGCCCCGGCGGTCCGCCGCGGTTCGGTCCAGGCCCTCGCCTATGCCCGCAGCCTCGCCGCCGGCGAGGAGATCCGCGCCGAGGACCTGGTCTGGACCCGCGCCGTCGCCGCCCCGGCGGACGCCGTGCGTGACGCCGACGCCGCCATCGGCATGGTGGCGCGGCGGCCCCTGCGCGAAGGCGCCCTGGTCTCGGCCCGGGACGTCAGCGCCCCGGTCGTGATCCAGCCGGGCGACCTCGTGACGGTGACCTACCAGGCCGGAGGGGTGTCCCTCGAGCTCCAGGTCAAGGCCCTGGGGGCCGGCGCCGTGGGCCAGGTCATCCCGCTCCAGAACCTCAGCTCGAAGAAGACCCTCCAGGCGGTGGTGACGGGTCCCGGCCAGGCCATGACGGGGCCGGACGCCCCGACCGGCCAGGCCCTGGCCGCCACCCGCATCGCCCGCCGCTGACCCATTTCCCAGACAGGTCCCGCCCATGAGACTCGCCGCCGCCCTCCTCCTCGCCGCCCTGCCCCTCGCCGCCTGCACAACGGTGAAGGAGGCGGCCGTGGGTCCAAGCCTGACCCCTTCGGCCTATCCGGTGACGCCCCAGGAGCGTCGCCCCGACCTGGGCATGATGCCGCCCCAGCCCGAGGTCACCCCAGCCTCCGCCAACTCCCTGTGGCGCAGCGGCGCCCGGGCCTTCTTCATCGACCAGAGGGCCAGCCGGATCGGCGACATCGTGACGGTGCAGATCGCCATCAACGACTCGGCCAAGACCTCCAACACCTCGGTCGCCAACCGCACGTCGAGCGCGGATTCCTCGGTCTCGACCCTGTTCGGGATGGAGAACAAGATCGGCCGGCTGCTGCCCCCCGGGAACGACTTCAGCAAGGCCTCGCCGTTCAACACCGAGTCCACCTTCTCGAACTCGGGGTCGGGCAGCGTGAACCGGGCCGAGGCGATCTACCTCACCGTGGCGGCGGTGGTGACGGGCATTCTTCCGAACGGCAACCTGATCATCGAGGGCACCCAGGAGGTGCGGACCAACGCCGAACTGCGGCAGCTGACGGTGTCGGGCATGATCCGGCCGGAGGACATTTCCGCGGCGAACACGATCCGCCACACCCAGATCGCCGAGGCCCGCATCAACTACGGCGGCCGGGGCGACATCTCGGCCATGCAGAAGACCCCGGCGGGCCAGTCGGTCGTCTCGCGGATCTGGCCGTTCTAGTCCCGGGGATCAGGCCCGCAGGCCGCCGGCGGCCGGCAGGGACGCCCCGAGCACGCTGAAGGCCGCGCCGGCGATCCCGGCGGCGTCCAGGCCGGCCTGGGCGTACATGGCCTCGGGCTTGTCCTGGTCCTGGAAGACGTCGGGCAGGGTCAGGGTGCGGATCCGCAGGCCCCGGTCGAGCGCCCCGCGGGCCGCCAGCATCTGCAGGACGAAGGCGCCGAAGCCGCCCATCGCCCCCTCCTCGACGGTGACCAGGGCTTCATGCTCCCGGGCCAGCCGCAGCACCATGTCCTCGTCCAGGGGCTTGGCGAAGCGGGCGTCGGCGACGGTGGCCGAAACACCCCGGGCCGCCAGCAGGTCGGCGGCCTTCAGGCACTCGCCAAGCCGGGCGCCGAAGCTGAGCAGGGCCACGGTGGTTCCCTCGCGGACGACGCGGCCCCGGCCGATTTCCAGGGGCTCGGGATTGGCGGGGATCTCGACCCCCAGGCCCTCCCCCCGCGGATAGCGGAAGGCGGAGGGGCGGTCGTCGATCGCGGCGGCGGTGGCGACCATCCGGGCCAGTTCCGCCTCGTCGGCGGCGGCCATCAGGATCATGCCGGGAAGGGCGCCCATGAAGCCGATGTCGAAGGACCCGGCGTGAGTGGGGCCGTCTGCGCCGACGAGGCCGGCCCGGTCCATGGCGAAGCGGACCGGCAGGCGCTGGATGGCGACGTCGTGGACCACCTGGTCGTAGCCGCGCTGCAGGAAGGTCGAGTAGATGGCGGCGAAGGGCTTCATCCCGTCGGCGGCCAGGCCCGCGGCGAAGGTCACGGCGTGCTGCTCGGCGATGCCGACGTCGAAGGTGCGGTCCGGGAAGCGCTTGCCGAACAGGTCGAGGCCCGTGCCCGAGGGCATGGCGGCCGTGACGGCGACGATGCGCGGGTCGGCCTCGGCCCGGGCGATCAGGGCGTCTGCGAAGACCCGGGTGTAGGAGGGCGGGGCGGGCTGGGCGGGCTTGGCCTGGCGACCGGTGACCACGTCGAACCGGGCCACGGCGTGCAGCTTGTCCTCGGCGCTCTCCGCCGGGGCGTAGCCCTTGCCCTTCTGGGTGACCACGTGGACCAGGACCGGGCGGTCGCGGATCTCCCGCGCGTTCTGCAGGATGGGGACCAGGGCCTCCATGTCGTGCCCGTCGATCGGGCCGATATAGTAGAAGCCGAGCTCCTCGAAGAAGGTGCCGCCTGTGACCATGCCCCGGGCGAACTCCTCCGCCTTGCGCGCCGCTTCCTGGAGGGGCCGCGGCAGGGCGCTGGCGACGGACTTGCCCAGCTTGCGCAGGGACTGGTAGCCGCCGCCCGACACCAGCCGGGCCATGTAGGCGCTCATCCCCCCCACCGGCGGGGCGATGGACATGTCGTTGTCGTTGAGGATGACCGTCAGCTGGCCGGTGGTCTCGCAGGCGTTGTTCATCGCCTCATAGGCCATGCCGGCGCTCATCGAGCCGTCGCCGATCACGGCCACCACGCTGTTGGACCTCCCGTCCGCATCACGCGCCGCGCAGAAGCCCAGGGCCGCCGAGATGGAGGTGGCCGCATGGGCGGCGCCGAAGGGGTCGTAGGCGCTCTCCGCCCGCTTGGTGAAGCCGCTCAGGCCGCCGCCCTGGCGCAGGGTCCGGATGCGGTCCCGGCGCCCCGTCAGGATCTTGTGGGGGTAGGCCTGGTGGCCGACGTCCCAGATGAGGATGTCGTCCGGGGTCTCATAGACATGGTGCAGGGCGACGGTGAGCTCCACGACGCCCAGGCCCGCGCCCAGGTGGCCGCCGGTCTGCGAGACGGCGTCGATGGTCTCGGCGCGCACCTCGTCGGCCAGCTGGCGAAGCTGGGCGACCGAGTACCCGCGGATGTCGGCGGGCGTGGAGACGGTGTCGAGGAGCGGGGTCAGGGGCGGCATGGCGTCTGCTTTGCTCGCAATCAGCTTCGCCGATCAAGCACGAAATCGAGGCAGGCCAGGAGCCCGCCTGCGCGATTGCCGAGGGGATCAAGGTGCGCCCGCGCCTGGGCGGCGACAAGCTCCAGCCGGGCGCGGGCGTCATCCGCCCCCAGGAGGGTCACGAAGTTCGCCTTCCCCCGGGCCGCGTCCTTGCCCGTGGCCTTGCCCACGACGGCGGCCTCGCCCTCGATGTCGAGGAGGTCGTCGACGATCTGGTAGGCGAGGCCCAGGTCGTGGGCGAAGGCCAGGAGGGCGTGCCGTTCAGGCTCGCCGGCGTGCGCCAGGGCGAGGGGCAGCTCGAAGGCGGCGGAGATCAGGGCCCCGGTCTTGAGCCTCTGCATCCGGGCCACGGCGCCCAGGTCCTCGCCGACGCCGGACAGGTCGATCATCTGGCCGCCGCACATGCCCCGGGCGCCCGACGCCCGCGCAAGCGCGAGGACCAGGTCCGCCCTCACCCGCCCGTCCGGATGGGTCTCGGGGCCCGCGAGGATCTCGAAGGCCAGGGCCTGGAGGGCGTCGCCGGCGAGGACGGCGGTGGCCTCGTCGAAGGCCCGGTGGACGGTGGGCCGCCCCCGCCGGAGGTCGTCATCGTCCATGCAGGGCAGGTCGTCGTGGACCAGGCTGTAGGCGTGGATGCATTCCAGGGCGCAGGCGACGCGGTCGAGGCGGACGGCCTCCACGTCGAGCAGTTCGCCAGCCTCGAAGACGAGAAAGGGCCTGAGGCGCTTGCCCGGCCCCAGCGCAGCATAGCGCATGGCCTCGGCCAGCCGCGCCTCCGGCCCCTCGACCGGCGGCAGCAGGGCGCCGAGGACCGCGTCGGTGCGGGACGCCGCAGCCGCGAGCCGGCGTTCGGTATCCCGGTTCACTCGAACCGGGCGGGTTCGGAGGCGACGGCGCCGCCGGCGCCCACCACGATCTTCTCGACCTTGAGCCGGGCCTGCTCCAGCCGCGCCTCGCAATGGGCCTTGAGCAGGGCCCCGCGCTCGTAGAGGGCGATGGAATCCTCGAGGGGCGCCTGGCCGGTCTCCAGCTGGCCGACAATGCGCTCGAGCTCGGCGAGGGCCTGCTCGAAGGAGAGTGCTGAGATGTCTGCCGCGTCAGCCATGGGAATCCCCGTCCTGGTCCCCAGAACCTAGACATCCCGCCGTTCCGCCGCAATGCGGGGCGGGGCCTTCCGCAAGCCCGCAGGGGCCGGTAATCAGCCGGGGATGACGACGCCACTCCTCCGCCGCGCCGGTGAAGCCGACGCCGAGACGCTCGCCCGGATCGGCCGGGAGACCTTCGTGGAGACCTTCGGCCACCTCTATCCCGCCGAGGACCTCGCCGCCTATCTCGCCGCGGCCTACGACCTGGAGGCCACCCGGGCCAGCCTGGCCGACCCCTTGCAGGCCAGCTGGCTGGCCGAGGGGATGGACGGCGCGGCGGTCGGCTACGCCACGGCGGGCCCTTGCGGCCTGCCCCACCCCGAGGTTGGCCCGGGGGCCCTGGAGCTCAAGCGGATCTATTTTCGGCGCGCCGTCCAGGGGGCCGGCGCAGGGAGCCGGCTGTTCGACGAGGTCATGGCCTGGATGGCCGGGCGGTCGCCGGCGGACCTCTGGATCGGCGTCTGGTCCGAGAATCTCGGCGCCCAGAGGTTCTACGCCCGGCGGGGCTTCGTGAAGGCCGGGGAGTACGGCTTTCCCGTCGGGCGCACCCTGGACCGCGAGTTCATCCTGCGCCGGCGGCCGGCCTTCTGAGGCTTCGCAGACTGGACAGCCGCGCCCGGGGGCCTCACATTCGGGACTTCAAACATCCGTTCGGCCCGCCAGGGGACGTCCACCATGTTCATGCGCTTCTTCACCGAACTCCGCGAGGCCAAGGTCCCCGTGACCCTCAAGGAGTACCTCATGCTCATGGAGGCCATGGACAAGGGGGTGATCGACCGCAATGTCGATGACTTCTACTACCTCGCGCGCTCCGCCCTGGTGAAGGACGAGAAGAACCTCGACAGGTTTGACCAGGTCTTCGGGCACGTCTTCAAGGGCCTTGAAAAGCTTGAGGGATTCGGCGTCTCCGACATCCCCGCCGAGTGGCTCAAGAAGATCTCCGACCAGTTCCTCACCGACGAGGAGAAGGCCCAGATCGAGGCCATGGGCGGCTTCGAGAAACTCATGGAAGCCCTCGCCGAGCAGATGCGCCAGCAGCGCGAGAACGGCGACGACGGGGATGGCGAAGGCAAGGGCAAGGGCAAGGGCGGCCAGGGGCCGAACGGCGACTCCCCCTTCGGCGCCAACGGCTACCACCCCGAGGGCGTGCGCATCGGCCAGGACAAGGGCCGCCACGGGCGCGCCGTGAAGGTCTGGGACAAGCGCGAGTACAAGAACCTCGACGACTCCGTCGAGCTGGGCACCCGCAACATCAAGGTCGCCCTGCGCCGCCTGCGCAAGTGGACCCGGGACGGCGCCGCCGAAGAGCTGGACATGGACGGCACGATCCGGGGCACCGCCGAGAAGGGCTACCTCGACATCAAGCTCCGGCCCGAGCGGCGGAACAAGATCAGCGTCCTGATCTTCTTCGATGTCGGCGGCTCGATGGACAGCCACATCAAGGTCTGCGAGGAGCTGTTCAGCGCCGCGCGCACCGAGTTCAAGAACATGGAGTTCTACTACTTCCACAACTGCCTCTACGAGAGCGTGTGGAAGGACAACCGGCGCCGTCACGCCGAGAAGATCCCGACCTGGGACGTGCTCCACAAGTTCAGCCGCGACTACAAGGTCATCTTCGTCGGCGACGCCACCATGAGCCCCTACGAGATCACCTATCCGGGCGGCTCGGTCGAGCACTGGAACGAGGAGCCGGGCGCCATCTGGGTCGACCGCGTCACCCAGACCTTCGACGACGTGGTCTGGCTCAATCCCACCGCCGAGCGTCACTGGGACTACACCCCCTCCGTCGAGGTCATGCGCCAGCTGATGGGCGACCGGATGTTCCCCCTGACCCTCGAGGGCCTCGAGAAGGCGATGAAGGAGCTGGCCCGCTAGGCGGCGCCCGCCCCTCCCCGTGCCGGACGGCGTCGCGCGAGAGACAGAACTGGACGACGGCGGGTCGGGCGACAGCGACACCCGCGGCCAGATCCTCGCGGTCGCCGAGCGGCTGTTTGCCCTGAGGGGCTTCCGCAATGTCTCGGTGCGCGAGATCACGGCGGAAGCCGGGGTCAACCTCGCGGCGGTGAACTACCACTTCGGCTCCCGGGACCGCCTCCTGTTCGAGATCTTCCGGCGGCGGACCGGCGAACTGAGCCGCGAGCGGGCGCGCCGCCTGCACGAAGCCCAGAGCCGTTGGTCAGGGGCGCCGCCGGTGCGCGACATCCTCGAGGCGCTGTTCGCACCGCCCCTGCGCTGGGCGGACTCCGAGGACCTGCGGATCTCCATGCAGTTCATCATCCGGGCGCGGTCCGAAGGCACAGAGGAGATGCGGCAGGCCCTGGCCCAGGACGTCAGCCTCCTCTCGCGCTTCGCCGACGCCCTCGTGGCCGCGCGGCCGGACCTTGCGCCCGAGACCGTCTACTGGCGGCTGCACTTCTGCCTCGGCATGATCCACAACAACCGCTTCGCGGAGTTCGACCGGCTGCACGCCCTTTCCGACGGCGCGACCCGGTCCGGGACGTCCGGCGACCTGCTCGCCCGGATGCTCGACTTCGCCGAGGCGGGATTTCTGGCCTGACCTGCACCGGGCCGGCTTGCCGCGCCGGGGGACTCTGCTAGACCCAAGGCCATTGGATCTTGAAGCCATATTGCGGGAGGGTCCGCTTCCGGCCTGGCCGGAGCGGGCGAATTCAAAGTGACCAGGGACCTGTCTCCCAAGACGGCGCCGGGCGGCGCTGCGCCTGACTCCGCCGACGATCCAGCGGCCGCTGAAGCCGAACTGGCGGCGCGGGAGGCCGAGTACGAACGCTTTGTCTGGGACAACCTGAAGCGCAACTACATCGGCAACTACCTGCACGGCATGCTCGGCATGACGGGCTTCCGGCTGATCAACGCCCCGACCTTCATGCCGGTCTACATCCACCTGATCTCCGGATCGAACACGGTGGTGGGCCTCGCCCAGGCCCTCCAGCAGGTGGGCGGCATCATCTCGCCGATCTTCGGCGCCACGGCCATCGAGCACCGCAAGAAGGTCATGCCGGCCGCCCTCTGGATGGGCGGCCTGGGACGCGTCCAGATCGTCGGCATGGCCCTGGCCGGCTGGTTCCTCCAGGGCCAGTCCCTCGTCTACGCCATGCTGGCCCTGCTCTTCCTCTTCGGCGTCTTCATGGGCGCCCAGAGGGTGGTCTTCGGCATGCTGATGGCCAAGGTGATCCCGCTCAGCCGCCGGGGACGGCTCCAGGCCTGGCGCAACGCCACAGGCGGCCTGATCGCCGCCGTCCTGGCCTGGGCGGCCGGCAAGTACATCATCCAGCCCGACCTGTTCGGACACGGCTATTCCGTGACCTTCATGCTCGCCGCCGTCCTGACATCCATGGGCCTGTGGGCCCTGCAGGTCCTGCTGCGCGAGCCGGAGCCGCCCAACCTGCCCCCCAAGGCCAGGTTCCGCGACAGGGTCCGCGACTTCCCGGCCCTGATCATGTCGGACCGGGGCTACGCGGCCTTCCTGGTCATGCAGATGCTCACCACGGCCAGCCGCATGGCCGTGCCCTTCTACGCCATCTACGCCACAACCTCGACGGGCCTGTCCGGCGGCATCCTCGCCCTGCTGGCCCTCGCCTACCTGGGCGCCGATACGCTCTCGAACCTGCTCTGGGGCTATCTCGGGGACCGGACCGGCTTCCGGCTTGTGCTCCTGATCTCGCTGACCATGTGGATCCTCTCGACCCTGATCCTGCTGGGGCTCCATAGCCCCGCGGCGATCTTCGTCGCCTTCTTCGGGCTGGGGGCCTCCCAGTCCGGCTACATGATGGCGGCGCAGACCATGATCCTCGAATTCGGGAGCCGCGAGGAAATGCCCATGCGGCTGGCGATTTCCTCGTCTGCGGAAGGGATCACCTCGTCGGTCAGCCCGATCGTCGGGGGGATCGTGGCGGACGCCCTGGGCTATCCGGCCGTCTTCGGGATCTCAATCGGCTTCCTGGTCCTGGGCCTTGTCTGCCTGATCCTGATGGTCAAGGAGCCGCGCAACCGTCGCCTCGCCCAGGTCTGACAGATGCAGGCCTGGCCGAACCGGGTCAGGGGAGCCTGAGCCGGTAGACGCCCTTGAAGGTCTCCGGATCGGCCGGCTTGCCATGGCGAAGGATGACGATCTTCCCCTGCCGCGCGAGGCCCTTGGCCGCACCCCGGACGTGCCCGGTCAGACGCCGCCAGTTCTCGGCGTCAGCGGCCCGCGCCACCTCTTCCGAAGAGGCCGACTTGCCGGGCGGAAGGGCGGAAACGACCTCCAGGATCACCGCCTCCATGTCCACGGCCACGGTCAGCCGCCCCGCTTCAGGGTCTCGCGCGAGATGATCACCTGCTGGATCTGGCTCGTGCCCTCGTAGATCCGGAAGATCCGGACGTCGCGATAGAAGCGCTCGATCCCGTAGTCGGCGATGTAGCCGGCGCCGCCGAAGATCTGCACGGCGCGGTCCGCCACGCGACCGACCATCTCCGAGGCGAAGTACTTGGCCGCGGCCGCCTCCATGGTCACGCTCTCGCCGGCGTCGCGCTTGCGGGCGGTCTCCAGCGTCAGGGCCTTGGCGGCCAGGGACTCGGTCTTGGAGTCGGCGATCATCCCCTGCACCAGCTGGAACTGGGAGATGGCCTGGCCGAACTGCTTGCGCTCGGAGGCGTAGGCGACGCAGTCGGCGATGAGCCGCTCCGCCACGCCGATACAGACCGCCGAGATATGCAGGCGGCCGCGGTCCAGGACCTGCATGGCCACCTTGAAGCCCTCGCCCTCGCCGCCCAGCCGGTTTTCGACGGGCACGCGGACATTGTCGAAGATGACGTCGCAGATGTGGGCGCCCTGCTGGCCCATCTTCTTCTCGGGCTTGCCCACCGACAGGCCGGGAAGGTTTCGCTCAACCAGGAAGGCCGAGACCCCGCCGCCGCCGGGCTTGGAGGGATCGGTCCGCGCCATCACGGTGAACAGGTCCGCCTTGTTGGCGTTGGTGATGTAGCGCTTGGCGCCGTTGAGCACATAGTGGTCGCCGTCGCGCACCGCCCGGGTCTGGACGGCGGCCGAGTCCGAACCCGCCTCGGGCTCGGTCAGGGCGAAGGAGGTGATGATCTCGCCGGAGGCGATCCCGGGCAGGTGCTTCGCCTTCTGGGCGGCGTTGCCGAACATCACCAGGCCCTGGGCGCCGATGCCGACATTGGTGCCGAAGGCCGAGCGGAAGGCCGGGCTGGTGCGGCCGAGCTCCAGGGCGACGAGGACTTCCTCCTCCATGCCGAGGTCGAGTCCGCCGTACTCCGCCGGTATCGAGAGGCCGAAGAGGCCAAGGGCCTTCATCTCCTCGATGACGTCATCCGGGATGGCGTCGTTCTCCGACACCTGGGCCTCGAGGGGCCGGAGGCGCTCGCTCACGAAGCGGCGGACGGTCTCGACGAGCTGGTCGCGGGTTTCGGCGTCAAGGGCCATGGCGGTCTCCGATCAGAAGGCCCCGTTCTAGTGCGGGAGGAGCCTCCGGGCCAGCACGGAAGCACATCATTGACCGTTGGAATCCGCCCGGCCGCGCACTAAGTTGACGCCAGCGTCACGAATTTCCGCCCGACGGGGTCGGGCGTCCGATGCGGGAGAGACCAAAGATGAGCGACGGCAACCTCGATCTTGCGGCCGAGCACCGCGCCCTGGCCCAGGCGGTCGACCTGGCCACCTTCAGCCCCGCCCAGCCGGACCTCTTCCAGAACGACGTCATGTGGCCCTATTTCGAGCGCCTCCGGAAGGAGAGCCCGGTCCACTTCACCCCGGAGAGCCAGCATGGGCCCTACTGGTCGGTGACCAAGTACAACGACATCATGGCGGTGGACACAAACCATCAGGTGTTCTCCTCCGAGGGCGGCATCGGGATCTTCGACCAGGACGGAGGCGAAGGCCCCCTGCCGATGTTCATCGCGATGGACCCGCCCAAGCACGACGTCCAGCGCAAGACGGTCACGCCTGCGGTCTCCCCCACCAACCTCGCCCTGATGGAGCCCCTGATCCGCGAGCGCGCCGCCGGCATCCTCGACGGCCTGCCCGTCGGCGAGACCTTTGACTGGGTCGACAAGGTCTCGATGGAACTGACCGCGATGACCCTGGCCACCCTGTTCGGGATCGACCAGGCCGACCGGCGCAAGCTGACCTTCTGGTCCGACATGGTGATGGCCACCCCCGGTCATGGCCTGATCGAGACCGAGGAGCAGAAGGCCCAGTACTTCATGGAGTACCAGGAGTACTTCGCCCGGCTCTGGAACCAGCGGGTCAACGCCGAGCCGACCGGCGACCTCATCTCCATGCTCGCCCATGGCGAGGCGACGCGGAACATGAGCCCGCGCGAGTACTTCGGGAATGTCGTCCTCCTGACGATCGGCGGGAACGACACCACCCGGAACACCATCTCCGGCTCGGTCTACGCGCTCAACAAGTTCCCGGACCAGTACGCCAAGCTTCGCGCAAACCCGGACCTGATCACCTCGATGGTCTCCGAGACGATCCGGTGGCAGACCCCCCTTCCCCACATGCGCCGGCGCGCGCTCGCCGACATCGAGCTCGGCGGCAAGCAGATCCGCAAGG
>JAPOKE010000057.1 GCA_029977805.1 Phenylobacterium parvum
CGGAACCCGGCGTGCTGGAGGCCTGCGAGGCGGGACTGGGGCGGCTGGCCGACATCGGATGCGAGGTCGAGCCCGCGCGCCTGCCCACCCCGCCGGAGGCGGTCTGGGAGACCTGGCTTGTCTGGCGCAAGGTGCTGGTGGCGGCCCGCCTCGCCCCCTACCTGGCCGACCCGGCCCATCGCGATCGGGTCAAGCCCGAGGCCCAGTGGGAACATGACCAGGGCCGGGAGGTCAGCGCCGGGGCCTTCATGGCGGCGAGCGTGGAACGCACCGCCTTCTTCCAGGCCCTGCTCCGGCTGTTCGAGCGGTTTGACGTGCTTGCCCTGCCTAGCGCCCAGGTCTGGCCCTTCGACAAGGGCCTGCGCTGGCCACAGGAGATCCGCACCTCCCGGGGCGTCGTGGCCATGGACACCTATCACCGGTGGATGGAGGTGGTGATCTACGCCACCTTGGCCGGGCTTCCGGCCATCAGCGTCCCGACCGGGTTTGGCCCGGGGGGCCTGCCCATGGGCCTCCAGCTGATCGGCCGGCCCCGGGGCGACCTGGAGCTGCTGCGGCTCGCCTTCATGTACGAGCAGGCGATCGGCGACTGGCTGGCGGTGAAGCCCCCCGCCCTCGGGACCAAATGAAGGCCGGGGCGGTGGACGCCGCCCGCTAATCGTTGGAAGCTTCCCCTGTTCCGGCCTTGCCGGAGGTTCAGGGGGGAATAACATGAACACGACGCGCGCCATGGCCGCACTCGGCCTCAGCCTCATACTTCTCGGCGCTGGAGTTGGGCGCGCGGAAGCCGGGGGCTGGTCCACGCCCAGGGCTGTCGTGGCGCCGTCGGCGCTGAAGGGCGTCCATGGCCTGGCCGTCCTCGACGACCGCCGGGTGCTCGCCGGGACAGTGGTCGGGAACGCAATCTGGGAGGTCGACCGGGCCACGGGCGCGGCGAAGGTCTACATCGGCGGTCCCGAAGGGCAGGCGGATGACATCGCCATCGGGCCGAAGGGCGAGCTGGCCTGGACCTCCTACATCCAGGGCGTGCTCAGGTACCGCGAGCGCGAAGGCGCCCCTATCCGGGTCCTGGCCAAGGATCTGACGGGCGTGAACTCCCTGGCCTTCGACCGGAGGACCGGTCGCCTCTACGCCAGCCAGGTCTTCCTCGGCGACGCCCTCTGGGAGATCGACGTGGCGGGCGTGAAGCCGCCCCGGCTGATCGCCCGGGACCTCGGCGGCTTCAACGGCTTCGAAGTGGGGCCGGATGGGCAGCTCTATGGCCCGCTCTGGTTCAAGGGATCGGTGGCGCGGATCGATCCCGCCAGCGGCGCCGTCACCATCCTGAACAGCGAATTCCAGGTCCCGGCGGCGGCCAACCTCGACGGCAAGGGCAATCTCTGGGTTGTGGACACCCGGGCCGGCGATCTCAGTCGCGTTGACCTGGCGACCGGGCGCAAGACCACGGTCCGCAAGCTCGCCACCTCCCTGGACAACCTGGCCATCGCCCCGGACGGGACGATCTATGTCTCCAACATGGCGGACAATTCGGTACAGGCCTTCGATCCGGCGACAGGCGCCCTGCGCACCCTCCTGTCCGGCAAGCTCGCCGTGCCCGCCGGCCTCGGGATCGAGGGCGACACGGCCTGGGTGGCCGACATCTTCTCCTTCCGCGAAGTGAACCTGAAGTCCGGCGAGGTGCGCGACATCCATCGGATGCAGGCGTCGGACATCGAGTATCCCTTCGCGGTGGATGTGGGTCCCGAGCGGGTCCTCCTCACCTCCTGGTTCAACGGATCCGTCCAGGTCCTGGGCCGCTCCGACATGAAGACCCTCCGGGTCCTGCACGGGCTCAAGGCGCCCATGGACGCCCGCTTCCTGCCGGACGGCTCCATCGCCATCGCCGAGATCGCCAGCGGGGAGATCACCCTGGCCAGCGGGCCGGACTACGCCGCGCGGCGCACCCTGGCGAAGGGTCTGGCCGGCCCTGTCCAGCTGGCCCTTGGTCCCGACGGGGGCCTCTATGTCAGCGAGGCGGCCGGCGCGATCCGGCGGGTGGACCTCAAGTCCGGGGCGGTCACCCTCGTGGCGGATGGCCTGGCCCTGCCCGAGGGCCTTGCCTTCACGCCCTGGGGGAGCCTGGTGGTCGCCGAGGCGGCCGCCCAGAGGCTGACCGAGCTCGACCTGTCCAAGGGAACCCGCAGCGTCATCGCCGACAGGCTGCCGATCGGCCTCACCGCCAGCCCCGGAACCCCGCCGCCCTATGTCGCCACGGGGGTGGCCGTTCGCGCGGACGGCTCCGTCTGTTTCACGGCGGACCTGGACAACGGGCTCTACTGCATGGCGCGACTGCCCTAGAAGGGGAAGCGCCACCCCGGGGAGTTTCCATGTTCAAGCCTCTGCCCTACCTCGCCGCCATCCTGGCCAGCCTGGCTTTCGCCGCCGCCGCAGTGGCTGCGCCTGCGCCCTACCAGCCTGCACAGGGCAGGGTGATCCCCTCGGCGGACGAGGTCGCCGTCCTGGCCGGTCCGCAGCGCGTGGCGGCCGAGAACAGGATTTTGAACGACCGGCTGGAGACCCTGCTGCCGCGCCTGATGGCGGAGTCCGGACTGGACATGTGGCTGGTGATCAACCGGGAGTATGCCGAGGATCCGGTCTACTTCACCCTGGTCCCGCAGCCGTCCTTCGCCGCCCGGCGGACGACCATGCTGGTCTTCGCCCGCAAGGCCGACGGGACACTCGAGAAGCTTTCGGTGAACCGCTATCCCCTCGGTCCGCCCTATTCGGCGGCCTGGTCCGGAGGGGACCTGGACGCCCAGTGGAAGGCCCTGGCCGAAGTCATCGTGAGCCGGAACCCCAAGCGCATCGGGGTAAATGTCTCCCGGCACTGGCCTGTGGCCGACGGCCTGACGGCGGGGCTGGACGCCCGGCTCAGGGAGGTCCTTCCCGGCGACTACGCCGCCCGCCTGACGCCCGCCGAGCCCCTCGTCATCCGCTGGCTCGAGACGCGGACGGCGGCGGAGGCCGAGGTTTACCCGCAGATCGTCGCCCTGGCCCGGGGCGTGATCTCGGAGGCCTTCAGCGAGCGGGTCATCACGCCGGGGGTCACCACCACCGCGGAGGTGGCCTGGTACATCCGCAGCCGCTACGAGTCCCTCGGACTGCCCGTCTGGTTCTTCCCGGACGTCAACCTCCAGCGCCAGGGCGTCGCCTGCCCGGCGGAGGGTGACGGGTGCGGAGTGTCGGGCGTGATCCGGCGGGGAGACGTCCTGCATACGGACGTCGGCATCTGCTACCTCAAGCTCTGCACGGACACCCAGGAGATGGGCTACGTCCTGCGCCCCGGCGAGACCGAGGCCCCCGCCGGCCTCAGGGCGGCCCTCGCCGAGGGCAACCGGTGGCAGGACCTGCTGACCGCCGCCTTCGTGACCGGACGGACCGGCAACGAGATCCTGGCGACGGCGCGGGAGGCCTCCGCCAGGGCCGGCATCCGAGGGACCATCTACAGCCATCCCCTCGGCTTCTTCGGCCATGCGCCGGGCCCGACCATCGGCATGTGGGACAACCAGGGCCCGACCCCCGTGCAGGGAGACTGGCCCCTGCACACGGACACCGCCTACGCCATCGAGGGCGCCACCCGGAGGGCGGTCCCCGAATGGGGAGGGCAGTTCGTCCAGATGAAGCTGGAGCAGAGCGCCCTCTTTGACGGACGCCAGGTGCGCTATCTCGCCGGCCGCCAGACGGAGTGGCACCTGGTCCGCTGAGCCTCCAGCCTAACGAATTGTTTGCTCAGGCCTGCTCTGGTGCCCCCTGAAATGCACCAGGGGCGGGGGAAGTCATGAGCGGCAAATCTGGCGGACGCGCCGTGGTTTTGGCCGCCGCCGCGGTCGTGTGTCTCTCGGCGTCCGCCTGCGGGCGGTCGGACAAGGCGAACCCGCCCTTGAGCCCGACCGCACCCCCCGCCGCGTCTGAACCCAAGCCTGCGTTCGACCGGGGGCACTGGTCCAACATCAGCGGCGGGATTGGAAACAGCCTGAGATTTGCAGGGAATACCGCCGTCCACGTCGAGTGCGAGACGGGGGGGTACTGCACCGCCTACCGGGTCGAGAACGTGAAATGGGAGGGAAACAGCGTCCAGATGGACGTCCGCTATCCCAATGGCGACCAGAGGTGGTCGGCGACCGTCGCCGAGGATGGCTCCCTGGAGATCTCGGGCGGGATCTGGCGTCCCCAGGAACTCTACCGTTGCGACGCCCCGACCGGGCGTTCGGATTTCCCTCCGTACCAGTGTCCCGACAATGTCCCGCCGCCGGCGGAGAAGGGTACGCAGGTGACAGGCCGCTTCCCTATGGGCCCGGGGTCACCCCGCTGGACGGGGATCACGGAATGGCCGAAGGGTGTCTCCGGGATTCTCTGGGGCAGCGAGTCCAATGGCGCCGACCCCTGCCGGCCGGTCCTGGAACCGCCATCCGACGCCCCTGACGGCTGGTCGCGGTTCTGGACCTGGCGCGTGTACGATCCTGACGAACTGACCGAGACGGCCATCCTGTACCGGGCGGCCAAGCTCGGCGGCAGGGTGACATCGGACCTTTCCGTCGTCCGTCGCCGGCAGCTCAACGCCTGGGCGTCTGGGACGCCGGGGCTCAAGGGCGTCTTCCTCTCCTACTATCCGACCGCACCGGGCGGAATTCACTCCTACTTCCGTATCCACGGCCTTGAAGCAGGCGGCGCCGGCAAGCGCCCGGTCCTTCGGTCCTACGACCTCCTGGGTGTGGACGGGAAGGAAATCGACATCCTGGAGTCCCTTGCCCGCTACCAGAGGGCATCTCCCATGGAGGTTGGAGAGCACAGGGAGATGGGCGCACGGCGCACGGAGACCGTGGAGACAGCCTGCGAGCCGATCGATCTCGGGGTGTTCGCCAATCAGCAATACCGGCTCAAGGAGGTTGCTGACGGCCGGGTGGAGTATGGGATTCTCACCTACCTTGTAGCGGATCTCACGGACTCCCACCCTCGGTAGCCCGGACAGCGGCTACCGCCGGAACCTGGTCGCCAGGATGATGGCCGAGTTGGTGCGCGCGCCGCCGGGAATGAGGCCGATCCGGTCGATCGCAGCGTCCAGCTCGGCCACGTTCGCCGCGGAGGCGATGGCGATCAGGTCATACTCGCCGCTGACGGAATGGAGCTCGCGGACCTGGGGCAGGGCGCGGGCCGCCGCCTCCACCGCGCGGGACTCCCGCGGCGCGACCTTGATGAGGACATGGGCGCGGACGGCGCCGGCCTCGAAGTCGTCGGCCAGCCTGAGGGAATAGCCCCGGATCACGCCCCGGCGCTCAAGGCGCTCAAGCCGCCCCTGAACCGTGGTTCGCGACCGGCCTACCCGGCGGGCGAGGTCCGCCGTGCTTTCCCGGGCGTTCTCGCGAAGGGCCGACAGAAGGGCCTGGTCGATCTCATCCAGTTCCATTTCGCCGGATATCCCCGTCAGAGCGCCGGAAAGTGGCGGGCATAACGTCGCTCTGCACCTGTACACCGTCGGCGCGGAAAGGCCCACTGCCGATGTCGGGATGAGAGCGGAGAGTCGGTCATGAAGCGCGTGGCGATTGTCGGGGCGGGCAAGATCGGCGGCGTGATCGCCGACCTCCTCGCCGGGTCCGGAGACTACGACGTGGAGGTCCTGGACGCCTCCGCGGCCAGCCTGGAGCGCCTGGTGACCCGGCGCCCGGTGCGCCGTCGCCAGATGGATGTCCGGGGCGGGGCCTTTGCAGAGGCGCTCACCGGGGCCTTCGCCGTGCTGAACGCCGCGCCCTACCACGCCACCACGGCGGTGGCCCGGGCGGCGCGGGCGGCGGGCGTCCATTACCTCGACCTGACCGAGGACGTCGCAAGCACCCGGGAGGTCAAGGCCCTGGCCGGGGACGCCCCCTGCGCCTTCATTCCCCAGTGCGGCCTCGCGCCCGGCTTCATCAGCATCGTGGCCCACGACCTGGCGTCGCAGTTCGACAGCCTGGAGGATGTCCGCCTGCGGGTCGGCGCCCTGCCGCAGTTCCCGAGCAACACGCTCAACTACAACATCACCTGGAGCACGGACGGGGTCATCAACGAGTACTGCGAGCCCTGCGAGGCCATCGTCGACGGCCGCCTGCGGGAGACCCAGGCCCTGGAGGAGCGCGAGGAGTTCTCCCTCGACGGCGTGACCTACGAGGCCTTCAACACCTCCGGCGGCCTCGGGACCCTCTGCGAGACCCTGGCGGGGAGGGTGCGGAACCTCAACTACCGGACCATCCGCTATCCCGGCCACGCGGCGATCATGAAGACCCTGCTGCACGACCTGGGCCTTCGCGACCGGCGGGAACTGTTGAAGGAGATCCTCGAGAACGCCGTGCCCTCGACCCTGCAGGACGTGGTGGTGATCTTCGTCACCGTCAGCGGCCGCAGGCACGACGCCCTGGTGCAGGTCAGCTACGCCAACAAGATCTACGCCGCCCCCGTCGAGGGCGTGATGCGCAGCGGCATCCAGATCACGACCGCCTCGGCCATCTGCGCCGTCCTCGACATGCTGGCCTCCGGTGATCTTCCGCAGGCGGGCTTTGTGCGGCAGGAACAGATTCCGCTGGCCGCCTTCCTGGCCAACCGCTTCGGTCGAAACTACGCCGCCTCCGACCCCGGCCTCCTGCCGGGCGTCCGCGTGGCCTGAGGGGTTCCATGTCCGCCATACCGCCATCCCCGATCCAGGACGCCCTCCAGATCCTCGGCCGCCTTGGCGTCGCGCCGGAAGACCTGGCCGGCGGCGACCTCGCCGCGCGCACACCCGTCACGGGAGAGGTGATCTGTCGCACGCCGGTCCTGACGCCCGAGGCTGCAGCCAGGCGCATCGAGGCGGCGCACCGGGCCTTCCTGGCCTGGCGGCGGGTCCCGGCCCCCCGGCGGGGGGAACTGGTGCGGCTGTTCGGAGAGGAGCTCCGCGCCGCGAAGTCGGACCTTGGCCGCCTGGTCACCCTGGAGGCCGGCAAGGTGGCCTCGGAGGGCCTGGGCGAGGTCCAGGAGATGATCGACATCTGCGATTTCGCCGTGGGCCTGTCCCGCCAGCTCTATGGCCTGACCCTGGCGACCGAGCGCCCGGACCACCGGATGATGGAGACCTGGCATCCCCTCGGCGTCGTGGGGGTGATCTCGGCGTTCAACTTCCCGGTGGCGGTCTGGTCCTGGAACGCCGCCCTGGCCCTTGTCTGTGGCGACGCCGTGGCCTGGAAGCCCTCCGAGAAGACCCCGCTGACGGCCCTCGCCGTCCAGGCCCTGTTCCAGAGGGCGGCGGCGCGGTTCGGACCGGACGCCCCGGCGGATCTGTGCGTGCTGCTCCAGGGCGGTCCCGAGGTCGGCGAGGTCCTGGTGGACCACCCCAGGGTCCCGCTGGTCTCCGCCACGGGCTCCACGCGCATGGGCCGGCAGGTGGCGCCGCGGCTGGCGGCCCGCTTCGCCCGGGCCCTGCTGGAGCTGGGCGGCAACAATGCGGCGATCCTGGCCCCCAGCGCCGACCTGGAACTGGCCATCCGCGCCGTCGCCTTCGCCGCCATGGGTACGGCGGGCCAGAGGTGCACCACCCTTCGGCGGCTCTTCGTCCACGAGTCCCTGCACGGTGAGGTCGTCGAGCGCCTGAAGGCCGTCTATGCACGCGTGGCGATCGGAGATCCCCGGGAGGCCGGGGTCCTGGTCGGGCCGCTCATCGACGGGGCGGCCGGGGAGTCCATGGCCGCGGCGCTCTCGGAGGCCGCAACTGAGGGCGGGCGGGTGCATGGCGGCGAGCGCATCGACCGGCCGGGGACCTACGTCCGCCCCGCCCTCGTGGAAATGCCGTCGCAGGCTCCGGTAGTCCTCCGGGAGACCTTCGCCCCGATCCTCTACGTCATGTCCTACCGCGACCTCGGGGAGGCCATCGCCGCCCAGAACGCCGCTCCCCAGGGCCTGTCGTCGTGCATCTTCACGCTGAACATGCGCGAGGCGGAGACCTTCCTGTCGGCCGTCGGCTCCGACTGCGGCATCGCCAACGTCAACATCGGCCCTTCCGGGGCCGAGATCGGGGGGGCCTTCGGCGGCGAGAAGGAGACCGGCGGCGGCCGGGAGTCCGGGTCGGACAGCTGGAAGGCCTACATGCGCAGGGCGACCAACACGATCAACTACGGCGACAGCCTGCCCCTGGCCCAGGGGGTCGCCTTCGAGGTCTGACGGAGGTCAGGCCTCCGCCGGCGGCGCGACCTCGCGGGTGAACAGGGTGTTCAGCAGGACGCCTGCGCCCACCGCCGTCGCCGCCCAGGGCATGGCGCCGGCGTCCCGGAAGAAGAGCCAGGGAATGGCGATGAAGAGGCCGGGAGAAGTCATCTCGACCATCTTGTGGAACTTCATCGGCAGCTTCCGGACCAGGCCGAGCGGATAGTCGGTGACGACGTTCAGGCCCATGCCGATGAAGAAGAGGGCGACGGACCACTGGGTCGCCGCGACATGCTGGGAATAGCCCAGGAGCCAGGGGGCGACGAGGATGAAGCCCAGCAGGACGGCGTCGAGCAGGGCGTGGGTCCTGAGGGAAATCGGGGCGTAGGCCTGGGACATGGGGACACCTCTGGGTCAGCGTTGAAATCCATGTACTCTGGTCAGGAAGCCGCCGGTTCGCCGGAACTGTCAATGGAGTCAGCCCTGGTCCTGCCGCCCTCCGGCGCCGAACGGGACGCGCTCGTCCTTGGGCCTCCAGGGCCGGAAGGACCTCCGGAGGGCGATGGCCGCGTCCGTCGGCTGGGTTCCGCCATCGAGGGCCGCCGGCGGGTGCGCGTCGCCTACGAGGACGCGGGCGGCGAGGGGACGACGCGGACGGTGCGCCCCCTCGGCCTGTTCCCGGGCTCAGCGCACTGGCGGCTTGTCGCCTGGTGCGAGCTTCGCGACGCCTTCCGCGTTTTCCGCCTCGACCGGATCCGAAGGCTGCGCGTCACCCGGGATGTCTTCGAGGACGAGCCGGGAAAGACGCTGATCGACTATCTGCAGACCGTCTGATCAGCCCGGGGCGTCGAGGAGCAGGGCGGCCTTCGCCAGGACCTGGAAGACCGTCGAGCGCCGGTCGACCTGGTTGACCGTGCCGGCGAAGGACAGGCCGCGCTCGGGCATGTGGAACAGGACCGCGCCGGAAAGGCCCGAATGCCCCAGCATGGGCGGGATCTTCCGGAAGCCGGTCATGGCCCCCGGCAGCTGGAACCGCATCATCCCGGTTCCATACTCCAGGGGGAAGAACATCGGCCGGAAGTCCTGCAGGCCGGCGACCCGCGCCTTGTCGAACAACCGGCCTTCGAAGAAGGCGCGGACGAAGACCAGGGCCTCCCGCGCGGTGGTGACGACCCCGCCGTCGGCCTGGGTGAAGGCCATGTACTCCGGGATCCGCAGCTCGCCCTCGCCATACCTGAGGGGCCGGGGTCGGGCGTCCTGCGGATCTGTGTAGATCCAGGTCGAGGCCAGCCCCAGGCGGCGGACAATGCGACGGTCGAAGGCCTTGTCGAAGGGTTCGCCGTCCAGCGCCTCGATGACCTTGCCGAGGATCTGGTAGTTCGCGTCGGAATAGAGCGCCCTGTCCGCCTTGCAGGGCGGGCCGGCGGCGCCCAGGTGGCGGGTGATGTCCATGGCCTCGGCGAAGGTCAGCTTCCTGTCCTGGCCGCGGACAAGGGACTGGAAAAGTCCGGCCCGGGAATTGTCCGGCTCGAGGAAGTCCGGCAGGCCACTGGTGTGGGCCATGAGGTGTCGGACAGTGATCGCGTCCGTCCGATCCTCCCCGCCGTAAGTGTTGAGCCTTTCCGTCTCCCGCCCGCCGACATGGCGCCTGAAGGGCGCGTCGAGGTCCAGGCGGCCTTCCTCGACGAGTTGCATGAGCATGGCGGTGACGTAGAGCTTGGTGGTCGACGCCCCGAAGTAGGGGGTGTCCGGCCCCAGTTCGCCGCGGGCGCCCTCGAAGATGGCGTTGTCCCGCGCCCGGTGCGCCACGAGGACGCCGCCCGGATTGTAGGACCCTTCCGGGAGCAGGCCCGCAAGGTCCCGGGGCGGGGCGGCGCAGGCCGCCGGGGCGAGCAGAAGGGCCGGGGCGGCGAGAAGGTGGCGTCGGCTCAGCGGCATGGAATCTCCGGGTCCGCCTGCTAAAGATTTACAACGTACGTTATTGATCCGGGCGCGGGTGTCAACCCGGGCCCGGGGCGGATCCCCGGTTGACCCGGAGGCCGGTGGATGGAAGAAACGTGTAACTGCACATAATCCAGGTCCCTGATGTCCGACCTCGACGACCTCCTCAGCCCGATGCACTGCGTGAGCCATACGCTCCAGCGGACGGCGCGGCTGGTCGCCGGCGTCTACGCCGAGGAGTTGAGGACCTGCGGCCTCGGACGCTCGCAGTTCCCGCTGCTTGAGAGCCTGGACGCGGCGGGGGGAAGCCTGGCGACCTCCGACCTCGCCCGGCGGCTTGATCTCGACCGGACGACCCTGACCCGTGTCCTGGGTCCGCTCGTCGGTTCCGGCCTTGTCGACCGGGCGGCCGATCCCGGTGATGCAAGGGTCCGCAGGATCTCCCTGACCGAGGCGGGGCGCGCGCGCCTGGCGGAGGGGAGGACGGCCTGGCGCCGGGCGCAGGCCCGCACCCTGGAGCGCATCGGGCCCGAGGCCTGGCGCGCCCTTGAACATGATCTCCGGCGCCTGAGGAGGGCCCTTGCATGACCTCGCCGTCGACAACCTCGCCCCTGCTTACGGAGCCACCGCTCCGCCTCCTGGTGCGCATGGCCAGCCCCAGCGCCGCGGCCTTCCTCGTCCAGGCGGCGGTCTCGATGGCCGAGACCGGTTTCATCGCCAGGCTTGGACTGGTCCCCCTCGCGGCGATGGCCCTGATGCTGCCGGCCCTGATGCTGATGCAGATGCTCGCCAATGGGGCGATCGGCGGCGCCGTCTCAAGCGCGGTCGCCAGGGCGCTGGGGCGCGGCGACCCCGCAGCCGCCCAGGCCCTGGTCTGGCACGCCCTCGCCATCGCCGTGATGGCGGCCCTGGCCTTCGGGGGCCTCTACGCCTTCTGGGGGCGCAGCCTGCTCGAGGCCACCGGCGCCCCTGAGGCCGTCGTCAGGGCCGCTCATGACTACGGCCACGTCCTGTTCCTCGGCCTCGCCCCGATCTGGATCTCGGCGCTCCTGACCTCGGTGGTGAGGGGGACCGGCGACATGCAGTTCCCGGCGCGCCTGATGATCGTCGGGTCGCTGGTCCAGATTCCCCTCTCCGGGGGGCTCATGCTGGGCCTTGCCGGACTTCCGGCCCTGGGACTTCGGGGGTCGGCCGTCGCCGTGATCCTCGTGGCCACCGCCAGCAGCCTCGTCCTCGTCTTCCGCCTCCTGCGGGGCGCAGGGCCCGTGCGCCTGCTCGCCGAGGCCTGCCGGCTGCGCCTGCGCTATTTCGCCGACATCCTGCGCGTCGGGGCCCTGGCGGCCCTCTCGCCGGTCTCGACCGTCCTGACCGTCGCCCTCCTGAACACCCTGATCGGGCGCTTCGGGCTCGAGACCCTTGCGGGCTACGGCATCGTGGCGCGGGTGGAGTTCCTTCTCGTGCCCATGGTGTTCGGCATCGGCGCGGCCCTCACCGCCCTGGTCGGCACAAACATGGGCGCCGGACAGGTGGCCCGGGCCGAGCGCATAGGCTGGACGGGCGGGGCGCTCGCCGCCGGACTGGCGGGTTCCGTCGGTCTGGTCCTCGCCCTGGCGCCGGGCCTCTGGACCCACCTCTTCACAAGGGAGCCGGCGAGCCTGGCTTCGGGGGCCCTCTATCTCCACATCGTCGGCCCCTTCTTCGCCTTCCAGGGCCTGGGCCTCGCGCTGTACTTCGCCTCCCAGGGGGCCGGCGCCGTGCTTTGGCCGATCCTCGCGACCCTGCTGCGCTTCGTGATCTGCGTGGGCGGCGCGGCGCTGGTCATGCGAACGCCACAGCCCGCCCTGGCCGGCGTCTACGCCTGCATCGCAGCAGGCATGGCGGCCTATGGGGCGGTGACGGCCGCAGCGCTCTGGCGGGGCGCCTGGCGCCGGGCCCCGACCTGACCCGTCCTGGACTCAGAAGGTCAGGGACAGGCCCAGGGAGACCGAGCGGGAAGGCGAGGGCGCAATGTCCTTCAGGAAGGAGGCGTGCTCGCGGATCTCGGCGTCGGTGAGGTTCCGGCCCCGCAGGCTCACCGTGACCGGTGCGTCGGGAACCGGGCGCCAGGCCAGGCGGGCGTTCAGGGCCGTGTATCCGTCCGTCGCGAGTTCATAGGGCGCGGTCCGGTCCTGGTCGCCGACCCGGCGGACCTCGAGGCTGGCGTCAACCGCCCGGGACTCCCAGGCCAGTTCGCCGGTCAGGCCGTAGGCGGGAATGCGGGGCGGCGGCCCGAAGTCGGTGTCGCCACGCACCACATCGCCGGAGATCCGCCCGGCCAGGCGTCCGGCGTCGCTCCTCAGGAGGGTCTGCTCCGCCTCGACCTCGAGGCCGGCGAAGTTGGCGTCGGACTGCCGGAACCTGAAGACAGGGAGGTCTTCCCAGGTCTCGCCTGTCGGGCGTTCCTCGATGAAACCGTCGTAGCGGGCCGCCCAGGCGTGCGCCTCGAGCCGGGTATCCGGCCCGGTCCAGCGCAGGGTGGCCTCGAGCGAAAGGGCCTTCTCGGAGTCGAGGGTCGGATCGCCGATCTCCCAGGTGGAGGTGCCTCCGTGCGGCCCGTCCGCGAACAGCTCGAACTCCGTCGGCGCCCGGCCGCTCAGGGACAGGTTCAGGGCCAGGAAGAGGGGGTCCGAGGGCTTCCAGAAGACCCCCGCCGAGGCCGAGACATTGGTGAAGCTGCGGGTATCGGGGGTGGCGTCCCAGTCGAGGCCGGCCTCCGCGGCGGGGACGCTGGTCTCCCGGCCCGCCAGGTCAGCCCTGAGCTCGCGCGTATCGATCCGCAGGCCGGCGTCCACGCCGCCCCGCCCGAACTCGATCCGCTGGAGGGTGAAGGCGCCCAGCTCATTGATCTCGACGCTGGGAATGAAGGCCTCGTCCCCGATGGCGGCGAAGTTGCGGGTCAGGCCCTGGACGCCGAAGGCGCCCTGGCGCGCCTCCGATCCACGCATCACGAACTCAAGCCGTCCCTCGGTCCCGCGCGACAGGAACCGCGTCCCTACGGCGCCGGCGTCCACCTCGATCTCGGCGTGCTCGTAGTCCGCATACCCGACGGACAGACGGATCTTCTCCAGCCAGCCTTCCTGCACCGGGGCTTCGCCCCTGAGGTCCCAGCGGGTCTGCTTCATGTGGAGCCGGAGGGTCTCCGGCGGCGGGTCAGACTCCACCTGGGCGTAGGGTACGCCATAGCCCGTGTCCGTGCGCTTTACAGACAGGCCCAGGAAGCCGCCCTGATCACCGACCAGCGAGGCGCCGATCCCCCAGGAGTCGGCCTCCACCGAGACATTCCTCTGCTTGGTCTCCGTCGTCCGGTCGAGCCCCGAGATCGCCGCGAGGCGGTCGGACACCGGCCTGACCGGGGTGGAGTAGTCTCCCGACCGGCGGGTCGCGCCGTCGATGGCGATGACCAGGGGGCCGGCGTCGATCAGGGCGGCCCCGGAGGCCGCCCGGCCGTTGTCGACGCTCGACCAGGACAGGGCCCCGCGACCTTCGATGCGGTCATCCGGGCGCCGGGAGGGCACCCGGTCGTCCATGACGTTCACCACCCCGCCGATTCCCGAGCCCCCGTAGGCGAGGGTGGAGGGGCCGCGCAGGACCTCGATGCGGCTGGCCTGTCCGGCCTCGCTTGGCACCGCGTGGTCGGGGGACAGGGAACTGGCGTCGACCATGCCGACGCCGTTCTGGAGAAGCAGGACGCGCGGGCCCGAAAGGCCCCGGATGACAGGCCGGCTTGAGCCCGGCCCATAGGCGGTCGACCTCAGTCCCGGCATGCCGGCGAGGAGATCGCCGATCCCGGCGGGCGGCGCGAGGCTGAGTTCGCTGGCGGTCACGACGTCGACGCTCGTCGTGATCGTGTCGAGGGAGATGGCGTAGGGGGCCGCCGTCACCACCAGCTCAGAGACGGACGCGCCTTGGGATTCCCCGGCGATTGCGGCGCCAGGCAGGGAGAGGGCCAGGAGGCTGGCGGAGACCCGAAGGGGGAGGGATGAGGGCATGAGACGCTCCGGACAGGCCGCTCCTCATATGTTATACTGTAACTCTTCGCA
>JAPOKE010000058.1 GCA_029977805.1 Phenylobacterium parvum
CCTCCCCGGCCGCCAGCTGGCGGGCGAACCAGGCGGATCCCTCGGGACCCCAGACGATCAGGGTGGTGGGGCGACGGGCCTGGACGACCAGCCGGCCCGCCCCGGCGGGCGCGCCGTGAACGGTCCCGCGGGCGACAAAGGTCTCGCCCATGTCCAGCAGGGTGGGATCCTCGGTGGCGACCAGCCCCTCGGGCAGGGCCGCCGAGAGCTGGGCCTCCAGCCCGGGCGTCAGGTAGGGCGGAGGGGCGTTCGACTCGACCGGCGCCGGAAGCGGGGCGCCCAGGGTCATGGGCCCCGCGGGGGCGGCGGTCGGCGGCGCCGCGGCGACCACGGCGGCCGGCCGCCGGCTCTCGTCCTGCAGGGTCCCGCGGCGGACGAGGTTCCAGGCGATGATGGCCGACAGGATCACAAGCCCCGCCAGGGTCATCAGGCGCAGTCGGGGATCGGCCATGCGGCGGACCCCGACAGGGGGGCGCAGGGCGTCGTTGCGGTCGGGATCATCGGCCTTGAAGCGGGCGATGGCGGCGTCGCCGGGGAACCCCAGGGCCTGGGCGTAGGCGCGGATGTAGCCGATGGTGAAGGGCCGGCTCGGCAGGTCCTTCAGGTTCTGGGCCTCGATGGCCTCCACATAGGCCGGCCGGATGCGGGTGAGGGCGGCGATGTCCTCGACGCTCAGGCCCCGGGCGGTCCGGATCGCCCTGAGGGCCGCCCCGACGTGCTCCCCGGCCTGGAGGTCCGGCGCGTCGGCACAAGGGGCCGCCGGCTCCAAGCCCTCTCCTTCGCCTTCCTCTGACATGGCCGTGACGATCCCCTGACGAGGCGGGCGATAGCATGGCGGGAGGGACAGGCCAATTGCGGCCCGAAGGACGGTCTCAGACGGCCAGGTAGAGCTTGCGGGCCAGGGTCTCGACCTCGTTCCGGATCGAGCCGGAGGTGCTGCGGATCAGGCTCTGCACCCCCCGCCGCGCCGCCGCCCGGTCGCAGGACAGGACCATCTGCTTGACCGGCCCGATGCCCGCCGGGGGCATGGACAGGGCCTCGAAGCCCAGCGCCACCAGGACAAAGGCCTCGAGGGGCCGGCCGGCCATCTCGCCGCAGACCGAGACTGGCGTGCCCGTCTCCGCGCAGGCCTTCTGGATCATCTCAAGGGCGCGGAGCGCGGGCGGGGACAGGAGGTCGTAGCGGTCCGACACCCGGGGATTCCCCCGGTCGGCGGCGAACAGGTACTGCATCAGGTCGTTGGTGCCGACGCTGACGAAGTCGGTCATGGGAAGGAGGGCGTCGAGGTGCCAGATCACCGAGGGCGCCTCGATCATGGCCCCGACATCCAGCCGCGCGGGCTCGGGGCGGCCGCGGCGGTTGGCCCAGGCGACCTCCTGGTCGACCAGGGCGCGGGCGGCGCGGAACTCGTCCACGCTGGCCACGAGGGGGAACATGATCTTCAGGGGCCGGCCGCGCGCGGCGGCGATCAGGGCCCTGAGCTGCAGGCGCAGGAGGGCGGGACGGTCCAGGCCCATGCGCACGGCGCGCCAGCCGAGGGCCGGATTGTCCTCCCGCTCGGCCTCCATGTAGGGCAGGACCTTGTCGCCCCCGAGGTCGAGGGTCCGGAAGGTGACCGGCAGTCCGCCCGCAGCGTCCATGACCCGGCCATAGAGGGCGGTCTGCGCCGTCAGCCGCGGCATCTCCTCGGCGACCATGAACTGGAACTCGGTCCGGAAGAGGCCGATGCCCTCAGCGCCCGCCTCGCCCAGCATGTCCAGGTCGACGTCCAGCCCGGCGTTCATGAGCAGCTGGATCTTCGCCCCGTCCTGGGTGACCGCCGGCCGGTCGCGCAGCCGGGCGAACTCGGCGCGCCTTTGCAGGCGGACGTCCAGGCGGGCCTTCAGGGCCTTCACGACGTCGGGCCGGGGCCGGAGGTAGGCCTCGGCGGTCTCGGCGTCGACGATGACGGTGTCGCCCTCCGAGACCTTGTCCCGGAGCCCGGCCAGCCGCCCGACGCAGGGAATGTCCAGGGCCCGGGCCACGATGGCGGCGTGGCTGGCGGTGGAGCCCTCCTCCAGCAGCAGCCCCTTCAGGCGGGTGCGGTCGTACTCCAGGAGGTCGGCCGGCCCGAGGTTGCGGGCGATGAGGATGGCGTTCTCCGGCAGTTCCCGGGCCAGGCCCGCATCCCCCGCAAGGTGGCGCAGCAGGCGGTCGGCGAGGTCCTCGAAGTCATGCAGGCGCTCGCGGAGGTAGGGATCGCGCGCCTGGCCGAGGCGGGCGCGGTGCTCGGAGCGGACCCGCTCCACCGCCGCCTCAGCGGTCAGGCCGTTCCGCACGGCGTCCTCGAGGGAGCGCCGCCAGCCGCGGTCGTAGGCGAACATGCGATAGGTCTCGAGCACCTCGTAGGAGGCCTCGACCAGGCCATGCTGGCCCTCCAGCATGCTGTCGATCTGGGCCTGCAGGGCGGTTATGGCGGCCTGCAGCCTCTCCTCCTCGGCGGCGACGTCCTCGGCGAGGAGGTCGGAGGGCGCGACGGGCGGCTCGTGCAGGACCGCGACGCCCAGGGCCAGGCCTTCGGCGAAGCGGGCGCCCTTGAGCCTCTCCGGCTTCTTCGGCACCAGGTCGATGTTCTGCAGGGGCGCCTCGGCCGCCAGCTCGCCGCCGGCGACCATCTCCGCCAGCACCATGGCGATGATCTGGAGGTCCTCGACCTCGTCCTCCGAATACACCCGCTCCGTCCGGTTCTGGACGACGAGCACGCCGATCGACCGGCCGCCGCGCAGCAGGGGCACGCCCATGAAGGCGTGGAAGGGATCCTCGCCCGTCTCGGGGCGGTAGGAGAAGGCCGGGTGGTTCGGGGCGTCCGACAGGTTCAGCGGACGGCCCAGGCGCATGATCTCGCCCACCAGGCCCTCGCCGGGCTTCATGCGGGTCAGGTGGACGGCCCCGGGCGACAGGCCCTCGGTGGCGAACAGCTCCATCTGCCCGTCCGCCTGCCTCAGGTAGAGCGAGCAGACCTCCGCCACCATGGAGCGGGCGATGATCCGGACGACCATGTCCAGGCGCGCCTGGACAGGTCCGCCCGAGGCCAGCGCCTCGCGGATCTGCCGGAGCAGGCTGCGCTGCCCCCTGACGGCGAATGTGGCGGTCGAACCCGGCACGGACCCCTCGCATGGGGACGGGACCATCCCTCCCCGCCGGGCGTTCTAGCAGCAAGGCGTGACAGAACGGAAAACAAATGCCCGTGCACAGGGCAGGGCAAGCACCGGCGCCTCAGGAATGGGCGCCCGTCAGCCCTGGGGGCAGGAGATCGGGGGCGCCTTGGCGATCTCGGCCGCCGCCGCCTTCACGTCGGCCTGGTAGGCGGGGGTGGTGGAGATCCTGTCGTAGAGGGCCAGGCCCAGCATCCGCCCGGCGGCGACGTCGCTTGTCCAGTGCACCCGGCAGTCGATCCGGTGCTGGCCGACGTCAGCGCCCCAGGCGCGGATGGCGTCGGATCGGGCCGGCGCGGCGTCGGACAGGACAAGCGCCAGGAGCCAGCCCAGGCCGGCGTGTCCGCTCGGATAGGCGAAGCCAAGCCTGTCGCCCTGGCCCGCCGCCACCCTGGGGTCGCAGGCCGGTCCGCCGTCGACGGCGAAGGGCCGGGGCCGCTTCCAGGTCGACTTCGCCTGCTCCATGGGGCCGATGAAGTCGGCGGTGACGGAGGTGAAGAGCTTCTGGACCGCGGGGGTCTTCTCCGCCGAGACCTGGACGCCGACGGCGCAGGACAGGGTTTGCATGAACTCGGCGTTCGGGATGTTCACCTCCCGGATGGCCGCCTTCCACGCCGGACCGTCGACGCCGGCCCGGGACGCCGCCGCGGCGGTCCGGTCGACGGCCTCCTGGCTTGATCCCGGCGGCGGCGGCGGCGGAAGCAGGCGCACGGCGTCGAGCGGCGGCTGTCCGGCGAGGTAACCACCGAGGATCAGGTGCAGGATGGACAGGCCCAGGCCGTGGGGCATGACTCGGATCTCCTTGTATTGGGGCGCCAAGGGTAAGCGCATTGTCCCCCCGCCGTCACGCCGTCATACTCCCGAAGGAAAGGCGGCCGCCGCGCCGCCGGGAATCCTGGGGGGACTCCATGCGTTACCGGCTCGCCGCGATTGGCGCGGTCCTGATCGTCGCAGGGGCCCTGCTGGCCTCCCTGGTCCAGACCCGGGGCGGGGTGCAGGTATCCGAGGCCCGTTGGCGCACCGCAGAGGGCGCCGTGATGTCGGGCCTCCTTTACAGGCCGCCCGGCCTCTCCGAGACCCGGCGCGCGCCGGCCGTCCTGCTCAGCCACGGCTACATCAACACCCGGGAGATGCAGAGCCCGTTCGCCATCGAGCTGTCCCGCCGGGGCTTCGTGGTCCTGGCCATGGACATGACCGGACATGGCGGCTCCGGGGGAAATGTCGGGGCCGCCGGGTTCGGCGGGCCCTCGGCCCTGGCCTTCCTGCGCAGCCGGCCCTTTGTCGATCCGGGCCAGGTCGGCCTTGCGGGCCACAGCATGGGCGGCGGTCCCGTCCTGGCGGCCGCCCGCTCGGCGCCCGACGGCTACAGGGCGGTGGCCCTCGTCGGCTCCGCCCCCGGCCTCTTCGGCCCGCCGACGGACGTGAGCCCGGATTTCCCGCGCAACCTCAACGTCGTCTTCGGCGGGCTCGACGAGTTCGCCGCCCTGATGTGGCGGACGCCGAAGGGGACGGACTTGCCCGGGTCGGAAAAGCTGCGGACCGTTTTCGGCGTCGCGACCCCCGTCGCGCCCGGCCGCCTCTACGGCGACCCGGCCCTCGGGACGGCCCGGCGCCTGGACCTGCCGCACGTCACCCACCCGTGGGAACACTTCTCCTCGGGCGGGGTCGCGCCGGTGGTCGACTGGATGCAGGCGCGCCTGGACGGCGAGGCCAATCCGCTCCCGGCGAACAACCAGGTCTGGGCGCTCAAGGAGGCCGGGACCCTGGTCGCCCTGGTCGGCGCCGCCTTCCTCCTGCTGGGCGCCTTCGAGCTCGCCCTCGGCCTGCCCTGGCTGTCGGCCCTGCGGCGGGCGCCGGAGCCCGCTTCGGCGGTGCGCGGCGCCGGAGGCTGGCTGGCCCTTGTCCTGACGGCGGTCCTGCCCGCCCTGACCTACCTGCCCTTCATGAAGTTCGGGGCCCTCTGGTTCCCGTCCTCCCATTTCCCGCAATGGGTGCAGAACCAGCTCCTCGCCTGGGCCCTGGCCAACACCGTGCTCGCCATCCTGATCGCCCTGGTGCTGCGCCGCGGACGGCCGGTCTTCAGCGTCGACATCCTGCGCTCCCTGGTCGCCGCCGTCCTCTCCGTCGGCGCCGTCGCCCTGGCCCTGGTCCTGGCGGACCGCCTGCTTCATGTGGACTTCCGCTTCTGGGTCGTGGGCTTCCGCCCGCTCAACGAGGCGCGCTGGACCACCTTCCTGACCTACCTGCCGTTCTGGACCGTGCACGCCGTCATCGCGGTGCGGGGACTCTGCGCCCTCCTGGCGGTGGACGGCGCGAGCCGCCGGACCACCTACCTGACCGCCGCCGGCGTGATGGGCGGCGGCTTCCTGGTCCTGGCCGTCCTGCAGTACGCGACCCTGTTCTCGACGGGCCTGCTGCTGACCCCGACCGAGCCGCTGAACGTCATCGTGGCCCTGCAGTTCATTCCCCTGCTGGCCTTGGTGGGCGTGATCGCGGTCTTCACCTGGCGGCGGACAAACAGCTACCTGCCCGGCGGGCTGATCTGCGCCCTGTTCCTGTGCTGGTATGTCACCAGCGGCACGGCCAACCACTGGTCGCCGGACTATCCCATGACCTTCCCGCCCGCCGCGCGGGACCGGTAGGGCGGCTCAGAGCTGGTCCAGGCCGTAGGCCGCGTGCAGGGCGCGCACGGCAAGCTCGGTGTAGGCTGCATCGATCAGGACGGAGATCTTGATCTCCGAGGTCGAGATGACCTGGATGTTCACGCCCTTCTCGGCCAGGGCCCCGAACATGGTCTTGGCCACGCCCGCATGGCTGCGCATGCCGACGCCGATGACGGAGACCTTGGCCACGTCCTCGTTGACCTGGACGTCCTCGAAGCCGACCTGGCCCTTGAGCCCGCGGACGATCTCGACGGCCCGGCCCGCGTCACGCTTGCCGACGGTGAACTCCATGTTGGCCGTATCCGCCGTGCGGGCATGGCTCTGGACGATCATGTCGACATTGACGTTGGCGTCTGCCAGGGCGCCGAAGATGGTCGAGGACACGCCCGGATGGTCGGGCAGGCCGAACAGGCTGATCTTGGCCTCGTCCCGGCTGTAGGCGACTCCGCTGACGATCCGCTTTTCCATGATCTCTTCCTCGTCGCACACGATGGTGCCCTGGCCCGGGGCCTCGCCGGGCTCGACAAAACTGGACAGGACCCGCACCGGCACCTTCTGGGCCATCGCCAGCTCGACCGAGCGGGTCTGCAGGACCTTGGCGCCCAGGGACGCCATCTCCAGCATCTCCTCGTAGGAAATCCGGGACAGCTTGCGCGCCCGGGATTCAATCCGCGGGTCCGTGGTGTAGACGCCGTCGACGTCCGTGTAGATGTCGCAGCGCTCCGCCCTCACGGCGGCGGCGATGGCGACGGCGCTGGTGTCGGAACCGCCCCGGCCAAGCGTCGCGATGCGGCCTGACGTGGTGACGCCCTGGAAGCCGGCGATCACCGCAACCTCCCCTGAATCCAGGGCGGCCGAGAGCTTCTCCGGCGGGACGTCGTCGATACGCGAGCGGCCATGGGCGTCGTCGGCGATGATCGGCACCTGCCAGCCCATCCACGACCGGGCCGGGAGGCCCATGTTGCGCAGGGTCATGGCCAGGAGGCCGGCGGTGACCTGCTCGCCCGAGGCGACCACGACATCATATTCGTCGTCCGACGCCGGAAGCCCCTCGGCGGCGGGACCCGCCGCATCCGTCCAGGCGACCAGCTCATTGGTCTTACCCGCCATGGCGGAGACCACGACGGCCACCCGATGGCCGGCGGCCACTTCAGCGGCGACGAGCCGCCCCACGCGCCGGATGCGCTCGAGGTCGGCGACGGACGTGCCGCCGAATTTCATGACCAGCCGCGACATGGCTCGAAATCCGCACTCCAGACGGGAAAGACAGGCCTTCTAGCGGCGGGGCGGGGAGGGGGCAACACCTGCGCCCAAGGGCATTTCCCCGTGCAGGGCCTGCGGGGCTCTGGTATGTGCGCGCCATGCCCGAGCCCGGTTCCAGCATCGATCCCGCCGAAGTGGAGCGCTTCTCCCGGATCGCCGCCGAGTGGTGGGACCCGAAGGGCAAGTTTGCGCCCCTTCACCGGTTCAACCCCGTCCGGCTGTCCTTCATCCGCGAGCGCGGACTGGCGCATTTCGGCCGCGACGGCGGCGTCCGGCGTCCCTTCGAGGGCCTGCGCCTCCTGGACATCGGCTGTGGCGGGGGCTTGTTGTCCGAGCCCATGTCCCGGCTGGGGTTTGACGTCACCGGTGTCGACGCCTCCGAGCGCAACATCGGCACGGCCCGCACCCACGCCGACCAGACCGGCGTTCCCGTCACCTATCTCTGCTCGACCGCCGAGGCCCTCGAGGCGGAGGGCGTCGCGCCCTTCGACGTGATCCTCAACATGGAGGTGATCGAGCACGTGGCCGACCCCGGCGAGTTCCTGCGCACCTGTGGACGTCTTCTCGCTCCCGGCGGCCTGATGATCGTGGCCACGCTGAACCGCACCCTGCGCGCCCTGGCCCTCGCCAAGATCGGCGCCGAGTACGTCCTGCGCTGGCTGCCGGCCGGCACCCACGACTGGCGCAAGTTCCTGACGCCGGAAGAGCTGCGCGGCTTCCTGGCGACCGAACCTCTGGACATGCAGGGGCCTTTCGGGGTGAGCTTCGATCCCCTGTCGGGCGCCTGGCGACTGTCGGCCGACTCCGGGGTCAACTACATGATGACGGTGACCCGCAGGGCTGGCTGATCCCCGGGCGTCGTCGCGAGGGAGGGCGGCCCATGTTCGGACTAATGATGGACAGGCCCCTGACCCTGCCCTCCATCCTGGAGTACGCCGCCGCCTGGCATCCCGCCCGCGAGATCGTCACCCGCACGGTTGAGGGGCCGATCCACCGCTACGGCTATGCCGACGCCCTTCACCGCGTGAAGCGCATGGCCAACGCCCTGCGATCCCTGGGCGTGAAGCCCGGCGACCGGGTGGCGACCCTGGCCTGGTCCACCCACCGCCACTTCGAGCTTTACTACGCCGTCAGCGGGCTGGGGGCGGTGCTGCACACCATCAATCCGCGCCTGCATCCCGACCAGGTGGCCTGGGTGGCCAACCATGCCGGCGACAGCCTCCTGTTCTGGGACATCAGCTTCGCTGACCTCGTGCCTGAGATCGCGGGCCGCCTGGAGACGGTGAAGACCTTCGTCGCCCTCACCGACCGGGAGAACCTGCCGGCCTCGGCGGCCCCGGGGACGCTGGTCTACGAGGAGCTGGTCGCGGCGGCCTCGCCGGACTTCGAATGGCCCGAGATTGATGAGCGGCAAGCCTCCGCCCTCTGCTACACCTCCGGCACGACGGGGAACCCCAAGGGGGTGCTCTATTCCCATCGATCCACCGTCCTGCACGCCATGGCGGTGATCCAGCCGGACTGTTTCGGCCTGGGCGCCGCCGACGCCATCCTGCCCTGCGCCCAGATGTACCACGCCAACGCCTGGTGCACGCCCTACGCGGCGCCCCTGGTGGGGGCCAAGCTGATCCTGCCCGGCCGCCACCTCGACGGGCCGTCGGTCTGCGACCTAGCCGTCGCCGAGCAGGCGACCTTCCTCCTGGGCGTGCCGACCATCTGGGTGGGCGTGCTGGATCACCTGGACGGGACGGGCCAGTCTCTGACTTCGGTCCGCACGGTGGCGGTGGGTGGCTCTGCGCCGACGGCCTCGCTGATCTCGCGCGTCCAGGAGCGTCTGGGCGCCGATGTCCGGCAGATCTGGGGCATGACCGAGACCAGTCCCCTCGGGGTCATCAACACGCCCCTTTCCTCACATGCGGGCGAAGGCGCGGACGCCGCCCTGGCGCGCAAGCAAAGGCAGGGACGGGCCAACTGGGGCGTGGAACTGCGCATTGTCGGCGAGGATGGCGCCGTCCTGCCCCATGACGGCGTGCATTCCGGGGCGTTGCAGGTGCGCGGACCCTGGGTGGCCTCGGCCTACTATCGCAATGACGGCGCCGAGGCCTTCGGGGCCGACGGCTGGTTCGACACCGGGGACATCGCCGCCATCGATCCGGAGGGCTACCTGCGCCTGACCGACCGGGCGAAGGACGTCATCAAGTCGGGCGGGGAATGGATCTCGACCCTGGACCTCGAGGACGCCGTCTCCTCGCATCCCGCCGTGGCCCTGGCGGCGGCGGTCGGCGTGCCGCATCCGAAGTGGGACGAGCGGCCCCTTCTGCTGGTGGTCCTGCGCCCCGGCCAGGACGCCGCTCCGGAGGCGCTGCGCGAGCATGTCGCGGGAAGGGTGGCGAAATGGTGGGTTCCCGACGAGGTCCGGATTGTCGAGAGTCTGCCCATCGGCCCGACCGGAAAGGTCCTGAAGCGCGAGCTGCGCGCCGGTCTCTCCGCTTCCTGAAAAAAGTCTGGCGCACGCCGCCTTCCGGGGGCTAAGGTTCCCGCGACCCAGCCATGGGCTGGCGCGTCACGAAACGCCCGCAGGGGCGAGACTTGGGGAGATGCCGACATGAAGGCCGCCGTTCTGCGCGAAGTGGGCAAGCCGCTTCAGATCGAAGACGTCCAGATCAACAAGCCCGGCCCGCACGAGGTCCTGGTCCGCACCAAGGCCGCCGGCCTGTGCCACTCGGAACTGCACTTCATGGAAGGCTCCTATCCGCACCCGCTGCCGGCGGTCCTGGGTCACGAGAGCGCCGGCGTCGTCGAGGCGGTGGGCTCCGAAGTGCGCACCGTGAAGCCGGGCGACCATGTCATCACCTGCCTGTCGGCCTATTGCGGCCACTGCGAGAGCTGCCTGACCGGCCGCCTGTCCCTCTGCGTGAGCCCCGAGACCAAGCGGGACGCCAGTGACGAGCCTCGCCTGACCCAGAACGGCGCGCCCCTGCCGCAGTTCCTGAACCTGTCGTCCTTCGCCGAGTACATGCTGATCCACGAGCATGCCTGCGTCTCCATCCGCAAGGACATGCCCCTCGACCGCGCCGCCCTGATCGGCTGCTCGGTCATGACCGGCGTGGGCGCGGCCATCCACACCTCGGGCGTGCGTCCGGGTGAGACCGTGGCGGTCATCGGCTGCGGCGGCGTCGGCCTCTCGGCCATCAATGGCGCGGCCATCGCCGGCGCCGGGCGGATCATCGCCATCGACATGTTCGCCGGCAAGGACAACCTGGCCCGGGAGTTCGGCGCCACCGACTTCATCGACGCCTCCTCGACCGATGCGGTGAAGGAAGTCCTGGAAATGACCAAGGGCGGCGTGCACCACGCCTTCGAGGCCATCGGCCTGTCCAAGACCGCCGAGCAGGCCTTCAACATGCTGCGCCGGGGTGGGACCGCCAACATCATCGGCATGATCCCGATCGGCCAGAACGTGACCCTGCCGGGCGCCGCCTTCCTGGGCGAAAAGCGCATCCAGGGCTCGCTGATGGGCTCCAACCGCTTCCCGGTCGACATGCCCCGCCTGGTGGACTTCTACATGTCCGGCAAGCTGAAGCTCGACGAGATGATCTCCCAGCGTATCCGCCTGGACCAGGTCAACGAGGGCTTCGAGGACATGAAGAAGGGCGGCCTCGCCCGTTCGGTCATCGTCTTCGACTGATCCCTTCGCGGAAAACGGACAGGGGCCCCGCCTCGCGGCGGGGCCCTTTTTCGTGGCCGGAGGGGCGCTCAGATCAGGTCGAGGACCTTGTCCGCCGGCCGGCAGAGGGCGACGCCGCGCGGCCCCTCGACCACCGGTCGGTCCACGAGGATCGGCTCCCGGACCATGGCCGCCGCCAGGGCGTCGTCGCTTACGCCGGGCGCCGTCAGCCCCAGCGCCTCGGCCGGCGTTCCCCGGGTGCGGAGGAAGGCCCGGAGGGAAACCCCCGCCCGCGCCGCGAGGGACTTCAGCTGGGCTTCCGTCCAGCCCGCCTTGAGGTACTCGACAACACGGGGCTCGACCCCCTTTTCCCGCAGCAGGGCCAGGGTGTTGCGCGAGGTCCCGCAGGCCGGGTTGTGATAGATGACCACCTCGGACACGTCGTTTCCTTTCCTCACCACCTATAGGTCGCCGCCGCCCGGACGAGGGCCGTGTCGCTGTCGCCAAAGGCCATTTCCCGCGGTCCCCGGGCCGGGAGGGCGGCAAGGGCGCCGGGCCATCCCGCAAGCCGCGTGAGGCTCCGGACCTCAAGCGCCCCGGGGCCGGCCGGCGTGAATTCGATGACAAGCTCCGGCGGAGGCGCCTGGATGCGGATGCGGTTCCAGACCCCGGGCGCGGAGAGCAGCGCCGCCGGACGCCCATTGACCGTGACCGCCGTCGCCAGGGTGTTGCTGCGCAGGTCAAGGCTGAGGCCGGCGGCGCCTTCGGGCGCACGGATCACCAGCCGCTGGCGCTCGCCGTCCAGGGCGGTCACTTCGGTCTCGGCGCCCTTCAGTGGAGCAGGCCGGGATGCGGCCGCCCAGAAGCCTGCCCGCGCCACCAGTTCGTCCTGGTCCTTCGAGGGCCGGCCGCCGTCCCGGGACAGGACCGCCCGGGACCACTTCGACAGGCGCGGTTCGGTTGAGATCAGCAGGGCTTCGCCGGTGCGGTCGTCCTGCAGGTGCTGGACGATGGTCGCCTCCGGATGACGCTCGCTCCAGGCCGGCGTGAGCCTGAGGAAGACGGCGAGGGCGAGCCCCGCGGCCACAGCCCCCGCGGCGGCCAGGCCGGCCCGCGACTCCCAGGACGACGACGGGGCGTCCGCTCCATGGGCCAGCGGCCATAGGCAGAGGGCGCTCAGCCAGGCGAAGAGGGCGAGCAGGGCCGGAAGGTCCAGGCCCAGGAAGACCCCGTGGGCGTAACCCAGCAGCCAGGCGGTGACCGGCGTCGCGATGAGGAGGCCGGCGACGGGAAGCCGCCAGGTGCTGGAACTGGCCCCGAGGGTGGTCAGGGCGGCGAGGACGCAGGCGGCCAGCAGCGGCCAGGCGACCAGGAAGGCTGCGGCGGGGGCGAGGACCTGCAGGACGAGGCCCGTGGCCAGGGCCGTGAGCAGGACGCCCGTCCAGGCCGGCGCCACCCGAACCGGCGGCCCGAAGGTCATGAAGCCGGCGACTCCGGCGGCGACGCCCAGCGCGACGGCGGCGAGGTCCCAGCCGAAGGCCAGGGCCGCCGCGCCCGCGGCGAGGCCGATGGCGCCCGCCTGCAGCCGGCTCCGCCCCCGGCCCGCGAACCTGGGCGCCAGGACCAGGACCCCGAGGCCGATGAGCAGGAGGGCGACCTCCCATGCGGTCACCCGCGCCAGCAGGGCGCGCTGTTCGAGGAAGCCTGCGCCTTCCGTCGCGATCCGCCGGGCCAGGTGCAGGAGCGCGCTTGTCAGCAGGAGGAGATAGACGGCTGCCCCGACGCCGCGCACCACGCCCGGGGCGTCGAGGGCCCCCGCCCGGCGGGCGTTGCGGACCGCAAGGGCCAGGAGCCCCGCGCAGGCGGCCAGGAGCGCCCAGCCAATGTACGCGGGATAGGCGACCAGGAGGTCGCCGAAGACATGGGAGAAGACCTGGTCCGGGCCGCGGGCGGGAAGGGTGGGGGACTGCGACAGGGCGAGGGCGACGGCCGTGACCTGGTCGCCCATGTGCTGCAGGCTTCCCCGGTCGAGGTTGGCCGGCGTCGAGGTGGCGGCGTGGTAGTCGAACTGCCGGCCGATGAAGGCGAAGTTCAGCCCGTCGACCCGGGCGGCGCGCGAGACGGTGAAGTCGGTGTCGTTCGGCATGGCCGAGTAGAGCAGGACCGACAGGGACGAGGAGGACGGCTGGCTCGCCTGCGCCCGGAGGAGGTCGATTGTGCCCTGGTTGCGGGCGCCGGTCTGGAACATCTGGACAAGGCCGCCGCCGCCCCGGGCCTCCATGTTGACCAGGAAGCCGACCCGTCCCGCCAGGGGATGCCGTGCGAAGAAGGATTCCGCCCCGAGCAGGCCGGCCTCCTCGCCGTCGGTGACGAGGAAGATCACGTCGCGCGCCGGTTTGCCCCGGGCCTTCAGGATCCGGGCGACCTCGAGGGCGGCGGCGACGCCGGCCGCGTCGTCGGCTGCGCCGGGCGACCCGGGGACGCTGTCATAGTGCGCCATGATGGCGAGGGCCGGCGCCGACCGGTCGCGTCCTTCCAGGACGCCGATGATGTTCTCCACCCGGCCGCCGAGGAAGACGGGCTGCTGGATGCGGGTGATGCGGCGCAGGCTGAGGTCCGCCTGCACTTCCGGCGACAGGCCGAGGGCGGTCATCCGCGAGAGGATGTAGTCCCGGGCCCTGGCGTTGGCGGCGGAGCCGAGGGGATGGGGCTCGCGGGCGATCACCGCGACGTCGGTCAGGGCCCGCCCGGCGGAGAAGACTTCCGGCGGCGCCGTCGCCGGCCTGGGCGAAGGCGGCCGGCCGGCCGACATGGCGACGCCCAGGGCGACCACGAGGGCGAGGCAGAAGGCGGCGAGCCTGTTCATGTCGATGTCCTTCCCCCCGGAATGACGGAGACCTTATCGCGACGACCGCCGGAAACAAGAACGCCCGCCTTGCGGGCGGGCGTCCGTAAACCCAGCTGCGGCCGGTTCAGGCGGCGGCCTGGCCTTCCATCGGGTCGCGGAGCACGTAGCCGCGGCCCCAGACCGTCTCGATGTAGTGCTTGCCGTCGGCCGCGGCCGCCAGCTTCTTGCGGAGCTTGCAGATGAAGACGTCGATGATCTTCAGCTCGGGCTCGTCCATGCCGCCGTAGAGGTGGTTCAGGAACATTTCCTTGGTCAGGGTCGTGC
>JAPOKE010000059.1 GCA_029977805.1 Phenylobacterium parvum
GCATGAGGCGCTGCTGGCCGAGGGCGGTCTCTACGCCCGCCTCGCCGCCCTGCAGTTCACGGACGGCGCCGACTGAGGGCTCAGCCGCCCCGCGCCGCCACGGCGAGGTCGGGGAAGTCGCTGAAGACGCCGTCCACCCCGGCGGCGTAGAGGGCCTTCAGCAGGCTGGCCGCGTCGCCATGGGCGGCGGGGGAAAGGCCGCGCTTCAGGGCCTTGGGCAGGAAGGCGTTCTCCGCCCGCACCGTATAGGGAATGACCTTCAGTCCCGAGGCGTGGGCGTCGGCCACGAGGGGGGTCGGGCCGGCGAGGGCGCCGTCGCCGTCGACCTTCAGGACCTGCCGCCATTCCGGCCCCACGGCCTGGGCGTAGCCGGCGATGGCCTTCAGCCCCCCGGCCCCGACCATGTCGGCATAGCGCACGCCCGGCAGGTCGGCCGGTCCGCCCTCGGCCGAGACCAGCTGGACGCGGGGCGCCCGGGAGAGGCCGGCCAGGGTCTTCAGGGGCCCGACCTCGAAGCACTGCACCAGGACAGGGGCGGAGGCCGAGTCGAGGCCCTCGGCCCGCAGCGCCGCCGCCATGACGGGCTCGAAGGCCATGCCGAGACGGCGGAAATGGGCGGGGTGCTTCATCTCCGGGCAGAGGCCGATGGTGCGGCCCAGCCGCGCCGATTCCCTCCGGGCCAGGGCCGCGACCTCGGCGAAGGTCATGAGGCCGTCCTCGCCGTCGTGGCGGGCGCTGTCGGGCCGCAGCTGGGGCAGGCGCTCCCGGGCGCGCAGGGTCTTCAGCTCGGCCAGGGTGAAGTCCTCGGTGAACCAGCCCTCGACCCGCTCCCCGTCGATGTCCTGGGCGCGCCGCCGGCCGGCGAACTCCGGGCGCGAACCGACGTCCGTGGTCCCGCCGATCTCGTTCTCGTGCCGGGCCACGAGGGCGCCGTCCCTGGTCAGGACGAGGTCCGGCTCGATGACGTCGGCGCCCTGGGCGATGGCGAGGCGGTAGGCGCTGGCCGTGTGCTCGGGCCGGTAGCCGCTGGCGCCCCTGTGGGCGACCACCTGCGGGCGGGGGGCGGCGGAGGCGGTGCGGGCCGAGGCCATGACGGCTCCTGCGGCGGCGAGGCCGGCCCCGAAGGCGCGGCGCGAGGGAAGGTGCAAGGGCATGGGCCCGGACTAACGCAGGCGTGCGACGGTTTCGTCAACCCGGCGCCGCGGCGCTCAGGCGGCGGCGCGCAGGCGCTCGAGGATCAGGGGATGGAGGTCCAGGTTGGCGGCGCAGACGCTGCCGGCGGCGAGGACGTCGTCGCCCCCCTCGGCGGTGGTGACCTTGCCGCCCGCCTCGGTGACCAGCAGGACGCCCGCCGCCAGGTCCCAGGCGCTGAGGTCGCGCTCCCAGAAGCCGTCCATGCGGCCGGCGGCCACCCAGGCCAGGTCGAGGGCCGCGGCGCCGAACCGGCGGACCCCGGCGACGCGCTGGCTGATCTGGTGCAGCTCCTTCAGGAACCGGGCGTGCTGGCCGTGGCCGAGGAAGGGAATGCCGGTGGCCAGGACGGCCTCGTCCATCCGCTGCCGCGCCGCCACCCGGAGCCGGCGGTCGTTGACGAAGGCGCCCTTGCCCTTCTCGGCCCAGAAGAGCTCGTTGGTCACCGGGTTGTAGGTGACCGCCGCCACCACGACGCCCTCGCGCTGGAGGGCGATGTTGATGGCGAAGTGCGGGATGGCGTGCAGGAAGTTGGTGGTGCCGTCCAGCGGGTCGACGATCCAGGTGTGGGTCTTGTCGGTGCCCTCGATCAGGCCCCGCTCCTCGCCGAGGAAGCTGTAGCCCGGGCGGGCCTTGGTCAGGCTCTCGAACAGGGACTGTTCGGCCTTGATGTCGGCGGCGGAGACGAAGTCCGCGGCGCCCTTGCGGGAGACCTGGAGCTCGGCCAGCTCGCCGAAGTCGCGGTTGAGGCCCCGGGCCGCCTTGCGGGCGGCGTCGGACATGACCTTGAGGAGGGCGGACTGGGTCGACATGGGGCGCGGACCCTAGTGGCCCGGGCCCCTCAAGGCAAGGCGGAGCCGGCCCTGTCCGCCAGGCCGGCGGCGATGGCCGCGTTCAGGGCCTTCACGGCCGCGGCCGCGCCGGCGGGATGGCTCCAGACCCCCGCGGAGACCGCCAGGAAGTCCGCCCCCGCCGCGGCGAGGCCCCGGGCGTTCTCCGGCGTGATCCCGCCGATGGCCACGCAGGGGGTCTCCATGGTCTCCTGCCAGACCGACAGGACCTCGGGTTCGGCCCGGGTCGGGGCGTCCTTGGTGGAGGTGGGGAAGAAGGCGCCGAAGGCGACATAGTCCGCGCCCTGCTCGGCGGCCTCCATGGCCAGGTGCCGGCTGTCGTGGCAGGTCACCCCGACGATGCGGTCCCGGCCCACCCGCCGCCGCGCCTCGGCGTAGCTGGCGTCGGACTGGCCCACGTGCACGCCGTCGCAGTCCAGCCGCGCGGCGAGGTCGGGGTCGTCGTTCAGGATCAGGGCCACGTCATGGGCCCGGGCGATGGGGCCCAGGACCCGGACAGCCTCGGCGATGACCGGCTCCGGGGCGTCCTTGAGCCGCACCTGGAGGGCGGCGACGTCCCCGGCGGCGAGGGCGGCCTCCAGCCGGGCCGCGAAGGCCGGCAGGTCATCCAGCCTGGGGGGCGTGATCAGGTAGAGGCGGCAGGCGGGCGTCGACATGATGCTCTCTTAGCGCCCTGCGGCCCCGCACCCAAGGCCCCGCGCCGCGGGGCGCCGCCGAAGTGGTTGGGCGACGCGCCGGGGGGTGCTAGAGCCCCTCCCGCAATGTCCCTCCTCACCGATGACCTCGCCGCCCTGCGACGGGCGCTCGACGCCGCCGACAGCGCCACGGCGGTCCTGCAGGCCCGCTGCGAGGCCCTGCGCCTGCCGGGCGGGCCACGGGTGCAGGCCCGGGTCGAGGCCGCCGGCGTCGATCCGCCGGAGGACCCCGAGGTGCGGCGGCGCCTCCGCCTGGCGCCCGGGGAGGTCCTGGCCTGCCGCCGCGTCCGGCTGGTGTGGGGCGAGTTCGTCCTGTCCCGGGCGGTCAACTGGTACCGTCCCGCCCGCCTGACCTCCGACATGCGCCGCCGGCTCGCCGAGACCGACGAGCCCTTCGGCGTCGTGGCGCGGCCCCTCGACTACCGGCGCGTGCGACTGGAGACCCGGCTGGTGGAAGCGGCGGGGCGTGGCCCCGTCCTGCAGTGCCGGGCTGTCCTGGAAACCCCGGATGGCGAGCCCCTGGCCCTTGTCGAGGAAACCTACCCCGGCGAGTGAGCCCGGGCGTCGAGGCGCTTCAGGCGGCTTCGGGAAGGGCGCCGGCGAGACCGGCGGGAACCGGCGCGGGCGCCGGGCGGCGCGCACGGGCCGGGCGGGCCGGCAGGTCCAGCTCCTCGGGCGTCAGCAGGAAGCCGGCGCGGCGCGCGGCGGCGCCGATCTCGGTCCGCGAGCCCAGCAGGGAGATGGCGGGCGCCGCGAGCAGGGGCAGGACGATCGGCAGGAAGACCAGGGTCAGGTCGGGCCGGGCCAGCAGGGCGGCGGCGAAGACCACTCCGGCGCGGACCTCCCAGGCGTGGGCGGCGAAGGCCTCGGACCAGCTCATGCGGCCGGCCTCGCGCTGCTGGGGCCGCCAGCCGGAGTCGCGGCCGGAGAAGATCTCGACCAGCATCCGGGTGTGGCTGACCATCATGATGGGCGCCATCACCATGGACATGACCATCTCGAGGGCCACGCCCGGCAGGATGAAGCCGGCGCCGCCGAAGGCCTCGCGGTCCCGGCGGCGGGCCAGGACGAGGAGGCTGCCGAACAGCTTGGGCCCGAACAGCAGGAACCAGGACAGGGCGGCCATCCACATGACGATCACGCCGTCGTTGCGGGGCTCGACCAGGGTCCGCCAGCCCTGCAGCGTATAGATCTCGAGCAGGCGCGGCTGGGTCTGGAACTGGATGACCAGGCCGGTGAGCAGGGCCAGGAACCAGAGGGGCGAGGCCAGGTAGGCCATCACGCCGATCAGCATCTGGAGCCGGCTCATGGGATGCAGGCCCGGGGCGGTCAGCAGCTGCAGGTGCTGCATGTTGCCCTGGCACCAGCGGCGGTCCCGGGCCAGGAAGGCCTGCAGGCCGGGAGGCGCCTCCTCGTAGCTGCCGGACAGGGCGCCGGTCATGTGGACCGACCAGCCCTGGCGTCGGAGATAGGCCGCCTCGACGGAGTCATGGCTCATCACGTGGCCGCCGAAGGGCTTGCGGCCGGGCAGGACCGGCAGGCCGCAGGATTCGGCGAAGGCCCGGACCCGGACGATGGCGTTGTGGCCGAAATAGGCCGACTCCGGCCCGGTCCACCAGGCCAGGCCCGTGGCCGCCACCCGGCCGTAGAGCCGCACGCCGAACTGCTGGACGCGCTGGTAAAGGGTCTCGGCGTTGATGATGGCCGGGGTGGTCTGGATCAGGCCGGCCCGCGGGTTGCGCTCCATGGCGTCGACCAGGTGCAGCAGGGTCTCGCCCGACATCAGGCTGTCGGCGTCGAGGATGACCATGTGCGGGTAGGCGCCGCCGAACCGGCGCACCCAGTCGGCGATGTTGCCGGCCTTGCGTTCGGTGTTGGACTCCCGCCGCCGGTAGTAGGCCCGGCAGGCGGAGGTGAGGCGGAAGCGCTGGAAGGCCGCCCATTCCGCTTCCGCCGCCTCGGGGCAGGTGGAGTCGGACAGGATGAAGAGGTCGAAGGCGCCGCCGGCGTCGAGTTCCGCGAGGCCCTGGTCGATCCGCGCCAGGCGGGCGAAGGCGGCTCCGGCGTCCTCGTTGTAGAGGGGCATCAGGAGGGCGGTGCGGACCTGGGGCCTGCGGGGCCGCTCAGGGAAGTCGAAGGCGTCGCGGTCGCCCCGGACCAGCTGCAGGACAAGGCCGGCGAAGGCGCTGCAGAACCAGCCCGACAGGGGGATGATCAGGGCCGAGAACAGGCAAAGGGCGATGATCTCGAGGGCCGTGAACCCGTCCTCGGCGTAGATGCGGGCGGGGGTCAGGAAGGCGAAGAGGGCCAGCAGCAGGGTGGCCGAGAGCATGACGGCCCGGCGCAGGACCAGGCCCCGGGGCCCGGGCACCGGCGGCGGGGTCCCGTCCTCGGCGAGGCCGTGGCGCGGCATGTCGAGGGGCGCTTCGGCGGGAAGCCAGGCCCGCACGGGCGCTTCGCCGGTCCAGGCGTCGTCCGCGGACGCGCCGAACTCCCTGCTGCGAAGACCGTCCATCGACCCGTTCTGCTCCCTCGCCCCGCCGATCACCGACAGATGATCACGAACGCGTTATGTTGCAGCGCCGCATATGCAATAACGGAAACGTGAACGCAAGCCTGCATCATCTGCAGGCGGAGGCTTGGGGCGGGCGCCGCAATTCCGGGCGCCCGGAGCCAGCCGGGTATCTGTCAGGCGCCTGTCACGCGCCCGTTACGCGCCCGTTACGCGCCCGTTACGCGTTCGACTCGGCCCGGGCGAGGGCCAGGAGCCGGCGCTCCAGGGCGTAGGCGGCCACCCCCGTCCAGCCCACCAGCACGATGGCGAAGGCCCGCTCCCACCAGCCGACATTGTTGTCGTTCACCAGGCCCTGGAAGATGAGGTGCTTGGTCAGGACGGTGAGGACGGCCATGACCGCGAACACCGCCAGGAGGAAGATCCTCAGCCGGCCCATCCCCTCGATGTTCCGCAGGGCCCAGACGATGGCGAGGGGCGCCAGCTGGATCCCGAGGCCGAGATTGATGGCCAGGTGCCGGGGATCCGGCCAGGGATAGAGGCTCGACAGGACCAGGCCGACCCCGGCGAGACCGAAGCAGAGGGCGATGACGGCGGCCGAGATCCGCGCCCCGCCGAGGGCCAGGACCGCGAGGGCGAAGCCGATTCCCGCCACGCCGGCGCCGGCCCCGGAGACCAGGACCCCGATGTTGAAGATGGCGGGATGGGGCGCGGCGGCGCCCCCGAGTTCGCTGATGTACTGCTTGGCGTGGTCGAAGCCGGGCCAGGTCAGGGCGGCGACGCCGACGCTGGCGTAGGCCAGGATCGGGGCGGCGATCCCGATCCGCAGGAGGAAGCGGCGGCGCCGGAAGCGGTTCATCGCGCCTTTACCCGCGGACGCAGGCCCCAGAGCGGGCGCAGGATGTCGATGCGGCGCACGACCTCGTAGACGGCGAGGCTTCCGCCCAGGGTGAAGAGGACCAGCAGGCTCGCCTCCGCCCCGACCGGCAGGCCGTAGGGCTTCAGGAGGTGGGCGGCGATGACCAGCAGGGTCTGGTGGGCGAGGTAGCAGGGGAAGACGGCGTCGGTCAGGTAGCGCAGGGCCGGGCCGTCCGCCCCCCGGAGGAGCCGGCTCCCGAATCCCAGCACCGCGCAGATGGTCGCCCACTGGTAGACCGCGAAGGCGAGGTTGGCCGGCTGCGAGGGCGGCTGCTCGACTGGCTGGGACAGGAAGATCAGGGCCGGCAGGGTGGCTGCGGCCACGGCCAGGGCGGTCCAGCGCATCCGCTCGAACCGGGTCCAGACATCCTCGCGCAGGGCGAGCAGGAAGCCGGTCAGGAAGACGCCCAGCGACATGGCGTGGTTGTAGGGATCGTCGGTGATGTGGTTGGTCAGTCCGGCCCAGGGGAAGACGAGGAGCCTCAGCAGGGCCAGGTAGACCATGGGCACGACCAGCAGGCGCCCGCCCGCCAGGAGCCGGCCCAGCCCGCTCTCGAGCGCTCCGAAGAGCCGGGGCGAGGCCGCCAGGGCCAGGGCCGCGAGGCTGTAGACCGTGATGTAGAGGACGAACCAGACATGGTTCAGGGGCACGCCGTCCGCGAGGCCCGCCGGGCTGAACTCCGAGAGCCACCAGGTCCCGAGCCCGCCCTGGAAGCTGCCCTTCTCGACGGCCTCGATCCAGGACTGGGGCGGGACAAGGACCAGGACGCCGAACAGCAGGGGCGGGACCAGCCTTTCAAGCCTCTGGCGGAAGGCCCGGGCCGGCGGGGTCTTGCGAACCATGAAGCGCAGGGCGATGCCCGAGACCATGAACAGCAGGGTCAGGCGCCAGGGGTTCGTGACAAGGGCGGCCAGGCCGAGGGCCTCGATGGTGTGGGGGCTGTGCACGTGCCAGTCCCACGGGGCGTAGACCAGGCCGACATGATAGAGGATCAGCACGCCGAAGGCGGCGATGCGGATCCAGTCGATGTCCGCGCGGCGCTGTGAGGGTGCCGGTGTCACGGCGCCTCCTATGCGACGGAGAGGGGGCGCCTGTCCATGCCGGGGCGACTTGCCAGTTCAGCCGGCAGCCCGCAGGTTTCGCCGACAGGACACCACCGCCAGGGAGCAGAGGCGAATGACACTCCAGCTGAGGCAGATCGCCTTCGTCGCCGCGAAGCTCGAGCCCGTCCTCCAGGACTTCGAGGCGGTCTTCGGCCTGGAGCGATGCTTCATTGACCCCGGCGTCGGCGTCTTCGGCCTGGAGAACACCCTGATGCCGGTGGGCCGGAACTTCTTCGAGGTGGTGGCGCCGGTGAAGCCGGACACCGCCGGCGGACGCTACCTTGAGCGACGCAAGGGCGACGGCGGCTACATGGTCATCACCCAGGCCGCGGAGCTGCCGGAACTCGAGGCGGTCCGCGCCCGGGCGGCCGACTGCGGCGTCCGGGTCGCCTGGGAATCCTCCCGCCCCGGGTGGACCCTGATCCAGCTGCATCCCGGCGACCTGAAGACCACCTTCCTCGACGTGGAATGGGACGAGGCCGGCGACCTGGCCGGACCCTGGCCCCCCGCCGGCGGGACGGGCTGGGAGGACAAGGTTCGCCAGGACCTGGTGGTGGACTCACGGGCGTGGAGCTGCAGGCCGAGGATCCCTCCGCCGCCGCGGCGCTGTGGGCCGCCGTCGCCGGCTCCCCGGTCGAGATCGCTTCCGGCGTCCCGATGGTGCGGCTCGGCAACGCCGTCCTGCGGTTCGTCCCGCCCGCCGATGGCCGCGGCCCCGGCCTCTCCGCCGTCGACCTGGCGGTCCGTGATGTCGCCGGCATCGTCGCCCGCGCCAGGGCCAGGGGCCTGCCGGCCGAAGCCGACCGGGTCGAGGTCTGCGGGGTCCGCTTCCACCTCGCCGCGGCCTGAAGCCCGCCCCGGGGGCAGGCACCCGGAAGCCTCCGGAGACGGAATTTCCGGCCCGGCGCGTTGGCGCTGGGTCCTTCGACCCTTATCTCCGCCCGAGTCCTCGACCGGACGGCCGGAATCCTTCCCCGTGACGAAACGCCTCCCAGCAGCCCTCGCGGCGCCCGTCCTCGCCGCCCTCGCCTGGAGCCCGGCCCTCGCCGCGCCCCCGAAGGCCGCGGAGGCGGGCGAGGCCGTGGTCGACGAGCTGGTGGTCGAGGCGCCCGCCGACCGGGCGGGGGCCGCCCTCGGCGACATCCGCCCCGAGCTCCGCATCGACGAGGCCGAGATCCAGTCCTACGGCGTCAGCAGTGTCGCCGAGCTTGTGGCCCAGCTGGCGCCCCAGACCCAGTCCGGTCGCGGCCGCAGCCGGGGCGGCATGCCCGTCGTCCTGCTCAACGGCGCCCGGGTCTCCGGCTTCGCCGAACTCCGGGACCTGCCGCCCGAGGCCATCGTCCGGGTGGACGTCCTGCCCGAGGAGGCGGCCCTCAAGTACGGCTACCCGGCGGACCAGAGGGTGCTCAACTTCGTGACCCGCAAGACCTTCCGGGCGGTGACCTCGGAGGTCGACGTCGAGGCGGCCACGGCGGGCGGGACGGTGACCCGCGAGATCGAGGCCGGTCTCTTCCGGATCGACGGGGACAGCCGCACCCAACTCCGGGCCGACTGGACCGACTCCTCCGCTGTCACCGAGGACGAGCGGGATGTCCCCCTCGACGGCGCCTCCGCCCGGTTCACGCCCCAGGGCCTCTTCCGCGGGCGGGGCCCGGGCGGCGAGATCGACCCCGCCCTCAGCGCCCTCGCCGGCGGCCTGACCACGGTGGCGGGCCTGCCGTCCGTGGCCGCGACCCGGCCGCCGACCCTCGCCGAGGTCGCCGCCCTGGCCGGGAAGGTCCCGGAGGGCGGGGAGGGCGCCTACCGCACCCTCACGCCCGAGACCCGGAAGCTGACGGTCAACGGAGTCCTGGCCCGGAGCCTGCCCTCCGGGACGACGGCGACGGTCAATACGGTGCTGACCCTTGGCCGTTCGGAGTCCCTGCTCGGCCGCCCGGCCTATTCCCTGGCGCTTCCCGCGACGAGCCCCTGGTCGCCCTTCGCCGGGACGGCGGATCTCCTTCGCCGCGACGCCTCCCGGGGCGCGATCCGCCAGGAAACCGATGACTGGAGCGCCCGGCTCGGCTTCGGCCTGAACGGCGCGCGCGACGGCTGGCGGCTGTCCCTGACCGGGGGGCTGGACCTCGCCGACGCCGTGGGCCGGACGGATGGCGGGGTCGACGCCTCGCCCGCCCAGGCAAGGCTTGCGGCCGGGGACGCCGCCTTCAACCCCTACGCCCCGGCGGCGACGGACCTGCCCGCCTTCGCCGACGACCGCACCCGCTCGCGCACCGCCGGGGCGGAGGTCCAGGGCCTGGCCGCCGGCTCCCTCGCCGAGCTGCCGGCGGGCTCCCTCTTCCTGTCGGCCCGGGCCGGCGCCTCGGGCTCCTGGCTGAAGTCCCGCTCCCTGCGCCGGGGGATCGAGCGCGAGGCCGACCTCTCCCGGACCGGCGTGAACGCCCAGGCGAGCCTCGACGTCCCGCTCCTGCGGCGGGAGGAGGAAGGCTGGGGCCGGCTGGGCGACCTCTCCGTCAACTTCAACCTCCAGGGGGAGTCCCTCTCGGACGCCGGTTCCCTCGGCGCGGCCGGCGGCGGCCTCAACTGGTCGCCGGTGGACCGCCTGACCTTCCTCGCCTCCTTCAGCCGGGACCAGTCCCCGCCGACCCTCGTCCAGCTGGGGGCGCCGCGGACGGTGACCACCGGCGTCCGGGTCTTCGACTATGTCCGCGGCGAGACCGTCGAGGTCGTCCAGGTCTCCGGCGGCGACCCGGCCCTGCGAAGCGACCAGCGCGACGCCGCCCGCCTGGGGGTGAACTGGAAGCCCTTCGCGGACCGCGAGTTCAACCTCTCGGTGAGCTACACCCGAAGCGAAGCCGAGGACCCGGCCTCGGCCCTCCCGGCGGCGACGGCGGAGATCCAGGCCGCCTTCCCGGAACGCTTCGTGCGCGATGCGACCGGCCGGCTCGCCCTGGTCGACGTCCGGCCGGTCAACTTCCTGCGCAGCGAGCGCGAGGAGGTCCGCTGGGGCTTCAACTGGTTCGGCGGGCAGGGCCCGGTCTCCGGACGTCCCGGCGCCGGTCCCCCCGCCCGGCCCGGCGGAACCGGCGGGCCGCCCTCCGGCCGGCCCCCGGGTCCCGGCGGTCCTCCTCCGGGCGTCCGCGGCGGCGGCAGGCCGACGATGATGATGGCCGGGCCGCCCGGGATGGGAGGCCCTCCGGGGAGGAATGGCTGGCAGGTCTCGGTCTACCACACGGCGGTCCTGACCGACCGCATCCTGGTGCGACAGGGCGGGCCGGTCTTCGACCTTCTGGACGGGTCCGCCGCCGGCGCCCGGGGCGGGACGCCCGCCAACGCCATCGAGCTCCAGGCCGGGATCTTCCGCCAGGGCCGGGGCGCCCGCCTCAGCGCCAACTGGCGCAGCGGGACGACCGTCCGCGGCGCGACCCCCGAGGGCGACCTGTCCTTCTCCGACCTCGCCACGGTGGACCTGCGCCTGTTCGACACCTTCGCAGGCGCGCCGGACCTGGTCCGTCGATGGCCCTTCCTGAAGGGCGCTCGGGTGACCCTGGCGGTCGACAACCTCTTCGACGCCCGCCTGGACGTGCGCGACGGGACCGGTGCGGTTCCCGCCGGCTACGCCCCCGATGTCCTCGACCCGGTGGGCCGGGTCCTGGAGGTGAGCTTCCGCAAGGTGTTCTGAGGGCTTGCGCGCCGCCGCCCTCTGGACTTGCATGGGCGGAGAGCCACAGGGAGGACGCCGCCATGTCAGAGCCATCCGGAGCGCGGCCGCCCGTGCGGCCCGAGCACGCCGCCTTCGCCGCCCAGGTCGAGGCCGCCCAGGACGCGCTGGACGCCTTCATGAAGGCCTGGAACGCCCGGGACGCCGCAGGGGTGCGCGCCAGCTTCAACTTTCCCCACGTGCGCTTCGCCTCGGGCCAGGTCCGGGTCCTGTCGCCCGAGCAGGTCAACGACTCCATGTATGCGGGCGCCTCGCTCACGGAGTGGGGGCGGTCGGCCTGGCAGAGGCGCGAGGTGATCCACGCCGGCCCGGACAAGGTGCAGTTCGACACCCGCTTCGCCCGGTACCGGCCGGACGGAAGCCTGATCAGCGCCTTTGACTCGATCTACATCGTGACCCTCCAGGACGGCCATTGGGGCGTCCAGGGGCGGTCCAGCTATGCGCCCTGAGCCCGGGAGGAAGCGCCGATGAAGGCCGCCAGCTATCCCCTCGCCCGGGAGCAGGACTTCACCTCACAGGTCAACGGCAGGGCCTACCGGGTGCGCATCGCCACACCCTACGGCCCGCCGCCGGAGGGCGGGTACCCGGTCCTCTATGTCCTCGACGGCGATGGCTATTTCGGCTCCTTCGCCGACGCCGCCCGGCTGCGCGCCGCCGCCGGACTGGAGCTGCCGCACACCGTGGTGGTCGGGGTGGGCTATCCGGGCGAGGACTTCGCCGGCGCCCTTGGCCGCCGCTTCCTCGACCTGACGCCGACCGAGCCGGACGAGGCCGAGAAGGCCAACCACACCTTCGCCTCGGGCGAGATCCGCTATGCCGGCGCCGACGACTTCCTCGAGATCCTCACCGGCGAGGTGCGTCCCCGGGTGGCCGGGGTCCTGCCGGTCAACCCCGGGCGGGAAGCGGTGTTCGGCCATTCGCTGGGCGGCCTCTTCGTCCTCTACAGCCTGTTCCGCCGGCCCGACGCCTTCGCCGCCTGGCTGTCCCTCAGCCCCTCCATCTGGTGGGACGACCGGGTGGTGCTGAAGGACGAGGCGGGCTTCACCCGCGCCCTGCCGGGCCTGGCCCGTCCGCCCCGGCTGTTCGTCGGGGTCGGCGGCCTCGAGCAGCCCGAGGGCTCGCCCGCGCGCATGGTGGACAACGCCGTGGAACTGTCCGCCCGTCTCGGCGCCCTGGCCGGTCCGCCGGGCTGGCGCTTCGCCTCGCGGGTCTTCGAGGGCGAGACCCACACCGGCGTGGTCTGGCCGGCCATCAATCCCCTGCTCGACTTCGCCCTCAGGGACGCCTGAGCCGGCGCTTGCCGGGGGCGGTCCGCCCTGTAGAAGTCTGCGTCCCGAACCCCGATGGAGGCCCGCCGTGTCCGAAACCTTCCGCGCCCTGCGCGCCCACAAGACCGACGCCGGCATCGAGGCCCGCCTCGAGAGCCTGACCGACGCCGACCTGATGGAGGGCGACGTCACCGTCCGGGTGGAGGCCTCGACCCTGAACTTCAAGGACGGCCTGGCCCTGACCGGGCGCTCGCCCATCCTGCGGACCTTTCCCCTTATCCCCGGGATCGACTTCGCCGGCGTGGTGGAGGCCTCGTCCAACCCCGGCTTCGCTCCGGGCGATAGGGTGGTGCTGAACGGCTGGGGCGTCGGGGAGACCTGGCACGGGGGCTACGCCCAGCGCGCCCGGGTGAAGGGGGAGTGGCTGGTCCGCCTGCCCGACAGCCTGTCCACCACGCGCGCCATGGCGATCGGCACGGCGGGCTACACGGCCATGCTCTGCGTCATGACCCTGGAGCGCCAGGGCGTGACCCCGGGCTCGGGCGACATCCTGGTGACCGGCGCGGCCGGCGGGGTCGGCAGCGTCTCCATCGCCCTGCTCTCGGCCCTCGGCCACCGGGTGGTGGCCTCGTCCCGCCGGGCGGAGGCCGAAGGCGACTACCTGCGGGGCCTGGGCGCCGCCGAGGTGATCGACGCCGCCGAGTTCTCCGGTCCCGCCCGGCCCATCGGCAAGGAGCGCTGGGCCGGCGTTGTGGACTCCGTGGGCAGCCACACCCTGGCCAACGCCATTTCGCAGACCCGCTATGGCGGGGCGGTGGCCGCCTGCGGCCTCGCCCAGGGCATGGACCTGCCGGGCTCCGTGGCGCCCTTCATCCTGCGCAGCGTGGTCCTGGCCGGGGTGGACAGCGTCATGCGCCCGACCCCCGACCGGGTCGAGGCCTGGCGCCGGCTCGGGACCGACCTGGACCTCGCCCGGCTGGACGCCATGACCCGGACAGCGGGCCTCGCCGACCTGCCCGGCCTGGCCGCCGAGATCCTCGACGGGAAGGTCCGCGGGCGGATCGTG